>JALOMP010000004.1 GCA_025455365.1 Chitinophagaceae bacterium
CTGGTGCATCCTTCGTAATTTTGGGTATTAATCGTTCCCATGTCTAAAAAAGCCTTGTTCTACCTCGGGTTCTTTATTTTCCTCTTACTGGCGTTTTACTTCGTGATGATGGCCACTACGGATTTCGGAAAGGTAAAGTTGCCCGTACTAAATACCGTACACCCGTTCTCTTTTAGCCGGCAGGATGGGAAAACCATTTCGGAAAAGGATGTTGCCGGAAAAGTATATATCGCGGAATACTTTTTCACCACCTGCAAGGGCATTTGCCCAAAGATGAATAAGAACATGAAGGCGGTGTATGAAGAACTCCGGTCGGAACCAGGCTTCCTCATTCTCTCGCATACGGTAGATCCGGAAACAGATTCCATTGCGCGATTGCGCCAGTATGCAGACTCCATGGGTGCCCGGGTGGATAACTGGTGGTTCCTGACAGGCAGCAAGGAAAATCTGTATAAATCGGCCAGGGAAAGTTACTTGCTGGACGACCCTAAAAACAGCAGCAAGAATATCGCTGACCAGTTCATCCATACGCAGTTTTTCGCACTCGTGGATAAAAAGGGACAGGTAAGGGGGATCTACGACGGGCTGAAGCAGGACGAGATCAAACAACTGATTATGGATACCCGCAAGACCCTTGCGGAATAATTAAGACAAATGGAATTTATGGAGGACCAGGTTACATCCATTTTACGCCGCAACCAGCTGAGCATTACAGACAGCCGGAAGAGTATCCTCGATATTTTTATCCAGGCTGGTTCAGCATTGGCACATCACGATGTGGAATCGAGGACGGCGGGCAGCTATGACCGGGTGACGGTTTACAGGACCCTGCAAACCTTCATGGAAAAAGGCATCATCCATACCATTCCCACCACGGATAATTCCATCAAATACGCTTTGTGCAAGGACGATTGCCAGCAGGGCCACCATCACGATAACCATGTTCATTTTGTGTGTGAAAACTGCGGAACCACTACTTGCATGGATGAGATTCATATTCCCGCCATACAGCTTCCCGAAGGCTACCAGGCGCGCCAGATCAACATGGTGGTGAATGGCATCTGCAGGAACTGCTCTTAAAAGAAAGCCCCGCTGTGGAAACAGCGGGACTTTGGTTAAGGCTCTGATTAGTAGCTATTTTATTCCTGTGGAAGTATTTTAGTGTGACCCAAATATAGACCTTCGGGTAATAGCCCGCAAAAAACCAGCATACCACAAAAGTGGTATTTTTTAAAGTTTTGAGAGTTCGCTGCGAACGAGATCCATGAGTTCTTTCATGCGCGACGGGGAAAAATCAAAAGGCAATCCTGCCGTCTCATATAGTTCCGGCAAAGTCAATGTTCCACCTTTGGAAAGAGCGTTTGTGTAATTGGCGATGGCTGACTTACGGTTCTCCTTATACTGTTTCCACATGCCGATGGCGGCCAGTTGGGCGATGCCATATTCAATATAGTAGAAGGGCACTTCAAACAGGTGCAATTGACGCTGCCATCCAATTTCCCGGTATTGATCCAGCCCGGTATAATCAATGGAAGAAGAGGAGAACCTGTTCAGTATTTGTTTCCAGGCCTGCGTCCTTTCTTCTATGGTATGGTTTGGGTGTTCATATACCCAATGTTGGAAACTGTCGATCGTTGAAATCCAGGGGAATATGGTAATGACCCTTTCCAGTTGGTGTCGTTTGGCTCTTTTTAATTCATCCTCATTGTCAAAAAACACTTCCCAATGATCCATGCTGAACAATTCCATCGCCATGCTTGCTACTTCCGCCATTTCTGTTGGATACTCCTTGAATGCATTTAGTTCCAGCGGATGGGCAAGGAAGGAATGTACGGCATGGCCACCTTCATGGATCATGGTGGTGACGTCAGACATTTGACCTGCTGCGTTCATAAAGATGAAAGGCGCACCGCTTTCGGCCAGGGGCATATTGTATCCACCAGGGGCTTTTCCTTTCCTGCTGTCCAGGTCCAGGTGTTTCAGTTCCTGCATCTTTATGAGGCAATCGGCAAAGAATGGATCCATGCTGCGAAAGCAGGCAATGGTTTTTTCCAGCAACTCCTTTCCGTCCTGGAAAGGGCGCAGGGGTTCGATTCCGGCTGGTTCCGCTTCGGTATCCCAGGGGCGCAAGGGGCTGACGCCCAGTTTCCTGGCGTGTCCAGCATAAATCTCATTCACCAGGGGAAGCACATGCGCTTCCACCGCCTGGTGGAATCCATAGCAATCCGCAGGACTGTAATCGAAGCGACCCATCTCCACGAATTTGTAATCGCGGAAATTGGCGAAGCCCGCGTTCCTGGCCAGCTGGTCCCGTTTTACTACCAGTTTGCCGAACAGGTCATGGAGGGCTTCCTTGTCCTGCAGCCTCCGGTCATTGATTTTCCGGTAGACGGATTCCCGGACGATCCGGTCAGGATTTTCCAGGAATTTTGACGCCTGCTGCAGGGTATATTCCCTGCCATCCACGTCTACGGTCATCTTGCCTGCGATGCTGCCGTAGTGTTGTTGCAATACGTTCAGTTCGGCCTGGATCTGGATATTTTCCGTTCGGAACAGTTCAATATTCTTTTTGACCGACCTGAGGTAGGTGAAGTATTTTTTTTGGTCGAGATCCTTTGTAAGCGGACAATCCACCAGTTTACGGTTCAGCTGGTCAGCATATGGCTGCAGTTTCGGCTGGATTTCCAGGTAGAAATAATTAAAAGCCTCTTCGAGTTCCTTGTTTTCCGTATCGCAGGTCATCCGCACCTGCCGCCAACAGGCATCTTCATTCACCACGGCCTCGAGTTCGCTCAGGTCTTTCAGCCATTTCTCCAGGGTCGGCAGGTCAGCTAATTCTCTTTCCGTGAGTTCCTTGAAATAGGGTTCCAGCCCGGCCCAGTCCGTCACCTTAAAATCAACGGGCAGGTACAGGCGCGGAATCTTCCGGATATCGGCAGTGTATGTCATGGAGCTCAGTCTTTTTTCTTTTTCGGAGCGGCTTTTTTTGCTTTCGGTGTTTCACCGGTAGCGTCCTTGTCAGCTTCTTCCCTGGCGGCCTTTGGTTTCGCCGTTTTCCTGGCAGGCTTTTCCGCGGCAACCACCGGTTCCGGTATGGCAATGTCTTCTTCTTCTTCAGGTGCGGGCTGGCTTATCTTGATCTCCACCTGGTTTTTTTGCAGGATACCGAACCAGCGGACCATTTTCTTCATATCACTGTTGTACACCCGGGCCATATCCATGGCAGGGTACACTTTTTCAAAATACTTTCTCACCGCCGCGGCGTCCTTTTCGTCGGGCAGCTTTTCGCCGGCGCCGGCCATCGCCGCAAAAACCTCAACCAGGTTGACGTTTTCATCAGCAGTGTAGACTTCAATACTTTCCAGGTGGGAAAAATTATGCTTGCGGCTGGATACAAAAATGGTTGTATTGTCTTCCAGCGATTTCACGAGGGCGCCTTCATTCTTGCTGCTGACCAGTTCGAACAGCCCGGGTTTACCGGTCACGGATATGATTTTGTTGTATTCCATACAGTTTGACTTTCGCCCCTGCAAGGTACATGGAAATTTGCTTTGTTCATCGGCTGATCCACTCTTTGAAGGCTGAAACATTTTCCTGGCTGATCAGCACTTCTTCGTCCATCGGCGGGCTGATATCCAACAGCAACCGGCTCTTGGGGTAGCTGCGCATGCGCAGGACGGCAGATAACTGAACCAGGTATTTGCGGTTGACGCGGTAGAACTTCGAAGGGTCCACCTGTTTTTCGATATCTGTCAATGACTGGTCCAGGATAAATTTTTGTCCTTCCCGCGTGACCATGCATACCAGTTTGTGCGTGGCATAAAAATAGGCGATGTCCTCCGCCGGCACACTCTGGTAGTCCGGTCCCCGCTTAACCAGGAATCGCCGACGGTAACCGGTTGTTTCCGCCTCCTGCTGGTATGATTCCAGTTGACGGAAACGTGAGGTGAAGTATGTCCGCATCGATTCAAACTTGGCAAGGGCTTTTTCCAGTTTCTCCTGGTGGATGGGTTTGAGCAGGTAATCAATCCCGTTGTGTTCAAATGCGGCTTGCCAGTATTCATCGTAAGCGGTGGTGAAGATTACAGGACAACGGATATTCACCCTTTCAAAGAGCGTCAGCGAATTTCCATCCGTGAGTTCAACATCCATGAAGAGCAGGTCCGGGGAAGGGTTTTGGGCCATCCATTCCGTTGCCTCTTTCAGGCTGTAGAGCAGGGCAATCACCTGGTTGTCCGGCCCTGCTTTTTGCAAAGCCTTCTGCAGTTTTCCCGCGGCGGGTTTTTCGTCTTCGATGATAACAATTTTCATATGCACATTACCGGATGGTCAGGCAATTTTTAATACGGGCAGGCAAACGGTGAAATCACCGGTATCCTGCCGTATGGTGATGGATTTCCTGGTGGTGAGCTGGTATCTCTCTTCCAGGTTCTGCAGTCCTACGCCGGAAGATCGCCGGCGCAGGATTTTTCGCTGAAGATTATTGTGTACAACCAGCTCATCGCCCCTGAGCCGGATATCTATGATAAGCGGTTGGACGTCATTGAACTCGTTGTGCTTGATGGCATTTTCTGCCAGGACCTGCAGGGAGATCGGCGGCACCAGGTATTGATCCAGTTCCTCATCGGGAATATCCATGCGGAGTTGTACGGCTTCTTCAAACCGGATTTTCAGCAGGCTGAAATAATCGTTGAGGAACCCTATTTCTTCCCGAACAAGCACCAGGTCCCTGGCCTTGTTCTGCAGGATGTAGCGGTACACGTCCGCGAGGAGGTCGTTGAACCGCCTGGCTTTTTGCGGGTCTTCTTCGATCAGGTGTGATAGCGTGTTGAGGGAATTGAACATAAAGTGCGGGTCGATCTGGTTTTTCAGCGCTTCCAGTTCCGCTTCTGCCCTGGCTTTTTCTGTCTGTGCCAGCATCACTTTTTCCGATTCCGCTTCCTTGACGAGGAAGACCGTTTCATACACATGAACGATAAACAGCACGGCAATGAGGATGATCAGGGTGGTGAGTCCCACGGTATTCCAGTCCGTTTGCCCGTTCCGGAAAATCCTGTACCAGACCACCAGCAACAGGACGCTGACGGGTACGGTGTAGAACGGGATCGTCAGCAGCAGGGCGATGATTTTCCGCAGGGGTTTATTGAACCAGTCGAAATAACTCCGCAGCGTAAACAGGAGGAAACGATTACCCTGCCAGATGACGAAGGATATCCCGATGGTATACAGGAAGCTGAGTTTCTGCTGCCAGAGGGAGAAGCGCGCGTCTTCCATCATGCCGGTGACCAGCGGAATGACGATGCCGAAAGCAGGGATCAGGATCAGCCGGAATCCGATATCGTTCAACCGCACGGCGTCAATGTCGGCCGGCTTCCGCCCGTTTTCCCATTTCGTCGCCTTTTTTTCCAAGCTCGTTCCGTTTGATTTGTCGTCCGATAATTTACTCAATAGATTCGACAAGACATTCCCTAAAACCTAAAAAATAATCTTATGGACATGCAATCACTCAACTGGTGGGCCATCCTGGTGGCTGGTATTTCCGCTTTTGTTGTCGGCGGTGTCTGGTATTCGCCAGCCCTGTTTGGCAAGGCATGGATGAAAGACAATAACCTGAGCATGGAAACCATCCAGAAAGGGAATTTCGCGAAGATTTACGGATGGGCCTTCCTGTTTACGCTGGTTGCTGCCGCCAACCTGGGTATGTTCCTGGCGGATACGCCACCGGAATGCACTGGAAACTGTGCCCAGAAAACGGACCTGTCCTGGGGTGCCACGGCAGGGTTTCTTGCGGGTATCTGGGTTTTCTGCTTCGTAGCGATCCACGGACTGTTTGAACACAAGCCCTGGCGCCTTATTTTCATCAACGGGGGATATGCCCTGGCAGCGCTGACCCTGATGGGCGCGATCATCGGGTTATGGCGATAATATAACTACCTTAAAAGTAAAAATGAAAAGAGTCACCGGTATCGGCGGATTGTTTTTCAAGGCGGAGAACCCGGACAAGGTCCGTGATTGGTATGCCCGCCACCTGGGTATCGGGATGCAGGGAAGCCATGGCGCCGTGTTCACCTGGGGCAAGCAGGGTACGGATATACCCGGATCCACCGTATGGAGCCCATTCAAGAAGGACACCACGTATTTTCAGCCTAGCGAAAAGGAATTCATGTTCAATTACCGGGTGGAAAACCTGGAAGAACTGCTCAACATTCTACGGGAAGAAGGAGTGCAGGTGGTGGGCGAAATGGAAGTGTATGATTATGGCAAATTTGGCTGGATCATGGACCCCGAGGGTAACAAGATTGAATTATGGGAGCCGGTGGACGATGCCTTTTCAGGGATGAATGATCAAGCAAACACGAGTACTTAAACACATAAAACAACCATCATGGCCTGGAATCATGCAATCAGCTGGTTTGAAATCCCTTCTACCGACCTGGAGAGGGCACAGCGCTTTTATGAAACGATTTTCGGTATCGAACTCACACCCATGGATTTTGCCAATATCCGGATGCGGGCCTTCCCGGTAACAGATCCCCAGACCGGGATCGGCGGCGCGGTGGTGGACAGCGGCGGATTCCACAAGCCATCAGCCACCGATGGCCCCCTTATCTATCTCAACGGTAACCCTGACGTCCAGCTGGTGCTTGATAAAGTTGAGGCGGCCGGCGGGAAAGTAATCGTTCCGAAAACGCATATCGCGGAGGATATTGGGTATATGGGCGTATTCCTTGATACGGAAGGCAACCGGATCGCCATACACAGCATACCACAAGCTTAAAAAGTACCAAATGAAGAGGATCAGTAGCCGATGGCTTTTTGTTGTGGTCTGTATCGGAACGGCATGGCTGGTGTCTGCATATACCCGGAAGACAGCAATGAAAATGAATTCCTTCCGTTGGGTGATTGGTACCTGGGAATCTCCCAGGAAAGCAGGCATCATGCGGGAATCCTGGCAGGTAGCGGATGATTCCAGCTTTGTGGGCACATCTGTGATGCTGAAGACGAATGGAGGGTCTCAATTGCTGGAAAAAATGCAGCTGACCTTCCGCCACAATGTGTATTATTTTACCTCCGAAGCAGGGGAACAGAATGACGGTAAGGCGATTTCATTTCGGATTGATGATTATTCCGACAAGCATTTCGAGGCGATAAACCTGCAGCACGATTTTCCCAAGAGAATCATCTACCGCCTATCCGGTCCGGATTCCCTTTTTGCCCGGATCGATGGAGGGCCATCCGCACCGGAGCAGAAAGTGGATTTTCATTTTAAGCGTAAAGAGTAGGATCATGAACGGGTTCAACTGGAGCCGCTTCTCGGTCAGGATTAATATCCGCGCACAGCCGGAAGCATTGTACAAGGCCTGGTCCACAAAGTCCGGTCTCGAGCATTGGTTTCTCCGGGAAGCCATTTTTATTTCAAATGATGGCCGGACCAGGGAAAAGGATGAACCGATTGAAGCGGGAGACAGCTATACCTGGTACTGGCATGGCTGGCCGGACGAAACCAAGGAAATGGGCGAAATATTCAGCGCGAATAATACAGATGACCTGTCCTTTCGGTTTGGAAAGGCCGGCATTTGTACCGTGAGGATCTTTCCTTACCAGGATGAACAGGTTGTTGAACTGGTCCAGCATGATATACCCACGGGGGAAGAGGAAAAGATCAACTGGCACCTGGGTTGCAAAACCGGGTGGACATTCTATCTCGCAAACCTGAAATCCCTGATGGAAGGAGGAATCGACCTTCGGAATAAAGACCTCAGCATGGGTGAAACCCTGAATAAGTAGGCTATCGCCAGGATCATGTGACCAATACAATGCAATTGACATGGACGCCGTCAAAAAAGCGGAACCATCGCAGGTAAAAGACCCGGAACAGCATGTGTACCCTCCGGGTGAAACTGGAAAGCCTGCAGGAGGTCAAAGGGGGGTTGATAAACTGGATCAGGCAGGCCTATGAGCAGGCTGGGTAATTGAGTAAACCGAGCGAAGGATGAGTTCCCTTTCGATCATTTTCAATGCCATACCTTTCCTTGGCCCTATTCAGGAAACTGTTTCCGGTCTATATTCGGAATGATGCGCAAAGCATTTTTGTAGTAGACTTTCTTCAGGATGCTATCCGGCAGGCCGAGTCCGTACATGCGCCAGTATGCGTGGTATTTCTTATGATAGGGGAAGTATTCGTCTTCCGTTTCCAGCACCCGGAAATAGGTGGCATATTCGTCCGGGACCCAGGAGTCTTTCCCGAAGAGTATCCTGTCCTGGTATTTGGTAAAGAATGATTTTGCCATTTTGGGTTGACGGCCGAGTTCTGCAATGACCGCTCCGAATTCGACCACCACATTGGGCATTTCATCCATGAGTTTTCCCAACCGCTCAAGGTCATTGGGATACCATCCAAAATGCGCGGCGATAAAAGTGGTTTTCGGATGCTTGCGGAACATCCGGTGTTGCTCGGCGATCAGGTTGTCGAAAGGAACCGGGTTGTCATTGCCGCGCTTCCGGCCCGGGTGTGTAGCCAGTTCAAGCCAGCGTTCATTGTTTTCATCCATAGGATCCCAGAAGGATTTCGGGTCGGCCGTATGGATGAGTACGGGAATGCCCAGCTCACCTGCCTTCTTCCATACCGGGTCGAGCCTGCTATCATCCACGGCTACCCGATTTCCGGCGATATCCTTCACCGAGAACCCAAGGTTCTTGTAAATTTTTAGGCCATTGGCCCCGTTCCGGACATCTTCCTCCAGTTGCCGGGCCGCTTTCTCGGCCCATCCTTCTTCCCCCACGCCTTTAAAGTCCACGTTGGCGAACACGATGAATCGTTTGGGATAGTGCTCCCGGATATTGCTCGTGGATTTTCGAATGGCATCGCCCGACTGGCCGCTGAGGTTGACCATCACGGCCATATTCAACTTATCCATTTCTTTTATAAGCGTGCCCAGGTCCATGGTGGGCATGGCAAACTGGTGGTTGTGCACATCGATGAAAGGGTATTTGGAACGGACAACCTTATGTTCCGGAACCACCAGGGTGGATACCGGCTCATATTTTTCAAAGTCCATGGTGGGCTTGGGTGCCTGTGCGGAAAGGTCGAAAACATTCAATAGCAGGAATGCAGGGACGTATAGATACTTCATGAAGTTGGTTTCGGTGCGTGAATCTAAGCCCACGGACAGAAAAAGTACGTACCGGGCGAATATCTTAACATTTCATTATTCGGCATCCCCATTCGCAGGTATTTCCGACAGGACGCGGTCGATCCTGCTTTTCAGGGTTTCGTAGTCGGCATACCCCTTTGCCAGGAGGTAGAATTTCAGGTCACCGGTTTGCATAAGCACCGCCGGGAAGCCATTCACTTTCAGTTGCCTCACCAGTGAAAAATCGTAGTATGCCTTTTCCCGGTAGGCCTCCTGGTGCAACTGCTCATAGAAGGTCTCCGCGGGGATCGCGTACTTTTCCAGCAAATGCCGGTAGGCTTCGTCGTCCGTCAGATCCCTTCCCTCATAGTGCAGCGCGTATTGCAGGTCGGCTGCAAATTCAATCGTCCTGTCCGGGTGGTATTCGCGAAAGACCGCCATGGCGATCGCCGGTTTTTCGGAATCCGGAAACCAGTCGCTCAGGTCCGGATGCCTGAGATGCCACAGGTAGTCTTCCCCGAAGCGGATCCCCGTCATTTCTTCTACGTTTTTATAAGCGCCCAGGATATAAGCCGCCATTTTACCGATGGGCTGCCTGGATTCCTTTGGGATCATACCCCCTGACAGGGTTTCAAAGTCCAGCCTTCCCTTGTATGTGTCGGCGATTTTGCTGATGACGGGACTGAAGCCATAGCACCAGCCGCAGTAGGCATCATAGCAATAGATAAGTATGGGCTTCACGTGCATCAATGAAATTTATGCGTATTCAACAAATGTCATGACCTGGTGTTCGCTACGGGAAATTCATCGCTCACCGGATGATTTGACCTTGTCGAACCGTTCGTCGTAGTCGCTGCGGACCGTGCCCATGATCCTGTCCCAGAACAGGAAGTAAAGGCCGTAGTTTCCCTTGAAATGCTGGTGGTGCTGATTATGGCTGACCGAGGTGTTGATCCATTTTCCCATCCAGTGCCTGTTGAATCCGCTGGGATAAAGCTCCCAGCCCAGGTGGCCATATACGTTATAGACAATCGACAGGAAGAAGAAGATGAAATAGTGCAACGGGTGAATCGGAATCGTAAACAGAAAGACCACGAAAATTCCTGCTTCCACCACCGCCTCCAGCGGGTGAAATGCATATGCCGCCCAGGGCGATGGATTGGTTGACGTATGGTGAACCAGGCGGAATAACCTGAACAGTCGCGGATGGTGCATCAATCGGTGCATCCAGTAGAAATAGGTGTCGTGCATGATAAACATGATGGGAAAGGCGGCGAAGAAATAGAACCATCCATGGGTTTCAATCTTCGGATAGAAAGTGGTGTAAGGCCTCATGTTGTCATTCCAGATGAGGAAGAAAGGCACCAGGGCAAAAATGCTGATGGTAATTACCGAATAGGCTATTTCGCGGAAGTAGTCGCTTGCTTTTGGGAAGCGCCGCTGGATTTTTCGCTGGGCGATGAATTTTTTGAGAAGAACATAGCATAGCAGGAAGCCGATCCCGGCCACCAGGAAATACCGGGACCCGATCCTTTCCCATATTTGCAGATAGTCTTGCAGGTTCATCATGCTGATAAGACAATAAAGGTAGTCCAGGGGTTTAATCTATCCGTACCGCTTCCGGATCGAATTTTTCCGGGTTCCTGCCTTCGATATGCCGATAAAATTCCCGGATCACCGCCATATCTTTTTCCTTGTCGCCACTCAGGTGTATGACCGGGCCGAACCCGGCCACCTTGTTCCTGTAGTCAAGATATCCCAGCATCACCGGCACGCCTGCTCCGAGGGCCACATGATAGAATCCGCTTTTCCATTTCGTAACTTTTTTCCGGGTGCCTTCGGCGGCCGCCAGCAGGTACAGGTTATCGTTTTCCCGGAACATGTTGATCATGGAATCCACCAGGTTCTGACTCCTGCTTCTTACCACGGGGATGCCCCCGGTACCTTTCAGGAGGTATTTCAGGGGGAATTTGAACAGTTCCTTCTTTGCCAGGTAATTAACCTTCAGCTTCAGGATACGGAATGTGGCGAGGGCAAATACAAAATCCCAGTTGGAAGTATGCGGTGCTGCCAGCACCACGGCCTTGCGGACATCGGGAGGGATCGTTTCGCCCACTTTCCAGCCTTTTAGCCTGAACCACCAGGCGAAGAGTTTAGTAATCACGTGTTAAATTATCGCATTTGTCAATGTGCTTCCAGCCAGTTCTCCCCCATGCCAGCTTCCGCAATCACGGGTACCTGGTTTGGTAGTGGCATGGCTTCCTGCATGCCTTCGATGATAAGGGCTTTGAGTTCATTGGCCTCTTCCCTTCTTGCATCAAAAACCAATTCATCATGAACCTGCAGGATCATGCGGCTTTTAAAGCCGTGCTTTTTCATGTCCGACTGTACGCGGATCATGGCCATTTTGATCAT
Organism: Chitinophagaceae bacterium; assembly: GCA_025455365.1. Taxonomy (GTDB): domain Bacteria; phylum Bacteroidota; class Bacteroidia; order Chitinophagales; family Chitinophagaceae; genus Pollutibacter. The sequence continues at coordinate 11,550 of JALOMP010000004.1, forward strand.
GTCGGCCGCCGTGCCCTGGATCGGTGAGTTGATCGCGTTTCTTTCCGCGAATCCGCGGACGGTAAAATTGGAGGAATTGATGTCACGAAGCCAGCGTTTCCTTCCCATCAGGGTTTCCACGTATCCTTTTTCCTGGGCAAACTGGATCGTGTTGGTCATATAATCCGTGATGCCGGAGAATTCCTTTTTGTAGTTGTCGATGATCGCCTTTGCTTCGGTCCTGCTGATGCCCAGGTTGTCTGCCAGTCCGAAAGCGCCCTGCCCATAAATGATGCCGAAGTTGACGCTTTTAGCCTTGTATCGCTGCTCTTTGGTTACCGTTGATTCTTCCACGCCGTACACTTTTGCCGCGGTGGCCGTATGGATATCTTTTCCCTGGCGGAATGCCTCGCACATATTGGGGTCACCGCTGATGGCCGCCACGATCCTGAGTTCGATCTGGGAATAATCGGCGGAAATCAGCAGGTGGTCCTTGTCGCGCGGGATGAAGGCTTTTCGGATTTCCTTTCCCCTTTCTGTACGTACCGGGATATTCTGCAGGTTGGGGTTGTTGCTGGATAGCCTGCCGGTGACGGCGATGGCCTGGCCGTAGTTGGTATGGACGCGCCCGGTCCTCCGGTTGATGAGCAGGGGTAAGGCGTCCACGTAGGTGGATTTAAGCTTTGTCAATTCCCGGAATGCCAGGATATCCGAAACGATGGGGTTCTGGTTTGCCAGTTTGAGCAGGACATCTTCGCCGGTGGCATACTGCCCGGTCTTGGTCTTTTTGGCTTTCGGGTCCAGCTGCAGTTTTTCAAAGAGCACTTCCCCCAGTTGTTTGGGCGATGCCAGGTTGAACCGTACGCCTGCCTGCCTGTATACGCTTTCTTCGGCTATCCTTGCCTGTTTCTCGAGTTCGACGGAATATTCTTTCAGGAAGTTGACATCGATCGCCACTCCTTCGTATTCCATATCGGTCAGCACTTTTACCAGCGGATTGTCTACCTGGTGGAATACCTTTTCCACTTCTTTTTCCTTCAGTTTGGGCAGGAAGACCTGTTTGAGCTGCAGGGTGATATCCGCGTCCTCGCCCGCGTATTCCTTGATTTTTTCCAGTTCCACATCCCGCATGTTTCCCTGGTTTTTTCCTTTTTTCCCGATAAGCTCTTCGATGTGCACGGGCTCATAGCCCAGGTATTGGGCGCTGAGCATATCCATCGACCGTTTGCCTTCGGGGTCGATGACATAGTGCGCGAGCATGGTGTCAAAAATATTTCCCTTCAGCTCATACCCGTACCATTTCAAGATCAGCATGTCGTATTTGAGGTTCTGCCCGATCCATGTGATGGATGGGTTCTCAAACACCGGCGCGAAGTGAAGCAGTATCGCTTTCGTTTTTTGCTGGTCTGCCGGGCACGGCACATACCAGGCTTCGCCTTTCTTCCAGGAAAAACTCATGCCTACCAGCTCCGCATCATTTGCGTCGATGCCGGTGGTTTCCGTGTCGAAACAGATCTCCTGTTGTTGCATGAGTTCCTTCACGAATGCCATGATCCCGTCTTCGCCCTCAACGGTTGCGTACCGGTGGGGCGTATTGTGAATGTTCCTGTCCACGGCCGGGGCATCGGTGGCAGGGCGTTCACTGTCCTCCACTTCGCTGGCCGCCGGCTGGACAAGCACATTTCCGAAGAGGTCTGTTTGTACGCCCTCCGGCGCCTGGCGTACAGGGGTTCCTTCATTAACATTGAAGTCTTCCCCAAGGATCCGCTTGCCGAGGGTGCGGAATTCAAGGTCTGCAAAGACTTCTTTCAAACCTTCACGGTTCAACTCCTTCACCCTGAAATTTTCTTCGTGGAATTCCACCGGTACGCTGGTGATGATGGTGGCCAGCTTTTTGCTCATCAGGGCGAGGTCTTTCCCGTTGCGGACTTTCTCCCCCAGCGCCCCTTTGATATGTTCGGCGTTGTCCAGTACGTTTTCAAGGGTGTCATATTCGGCGAGCAGTTTGGCGGCAGTCTTCTCCCCTACGCCGGGAATACCGGGGATATTATCCACGGAATCGCCCATAAGACCGAGTATGTCGATGACCTGGGAAACATTTTTAATATTCCATTTCTCACAGACCTCTTTCGGCCCGAGTATCTCGAAATCGCTGCCCTGGTAGGGTGGCTTGTAGATTTTTATATTGTCGCTTACCAGTTGCCCGTAGTCTTTGTCTGGTGTAACCATGTATACTTCATAGCCGGCCTTTTCCGCCTGTTTCGAGAGGGTCCCGATGACATCATCCGCCTCAAAGCCATCGGTTTCAATAACCGGTATGTTGAAACCCTGTATGATTTTCTTGATATCGGGGATGGAAGCCAGCAGGTCTTCGGGTGCTTCCTGCCGGTTTGCCTTGTAATCCGCAAAGTCGGTATGCCTTTCGGTGGGCGCGGCCGTGTCGAAGCAGATCGCCATATGGCTGGGCTTCTGCTTGTTAAGCAGGTCGATCAGGGTGTTGGTAAACCCGAACTGGGCATTGGTGTTCTTCCCTTTGCTGGTGATGCGCGGACTGCGGATGAGTGCGTAGTATGCCCGGAAGATCAGTGCGAACGCGTCCAGCAGGAAGAGTTTTTTGTCCATGGGACCAATTTACGCATTCGCGCATTAACACATTTGCGGATTATGGTGTTCGTGGATGAACGGCCGGAAGTACCGGAAATCAATGCGTACGGGTAACCGGTGAGGCGATTACCTGGTTATAACCATGCGCGCATGCGCCCGGGCGTTCTTTCGCGTATCCTAGAACCTGGTTTCGAGGAAATGGGGCAGCATTTTTCGCCAGGTAGGCCAGTCGTGGGTGATGTCTTCGCCCCAGATATCCAGTTCATGCGGAATCGCTTTGGAATGGAGCACCCCGGAGAAGCGGCGGTTTGCTTCCGGGTCTTCGTAGGCACCGCTGCCGGTGGCAATGATAATTTTTCCGGCCCGTTGCTGTTCGAGGATGGAATGATCCGTCAGGTTGGGGATATAGTGTATCGGGGAGTTATAGTAGACCTGGTCGTCATAGTGTCCCTTTGTGTATTCCATCAGGTCATATACGCCGCTCATGGCGATAACGCCGTTAAGCAGGTCCGGTCGCTTCAGGAAGAGGTTCATGGAGTGCAGGGCGCCAAAGGAGGCTCCGCCGATGATGATAGGCGTGTCCCAGCTGGTGGCGTTTTTGATATAAGGGATCACCTCGTTAAAAATATACTCGTTGAACTGGTTATGGCGGATACCTTTGTGCGGCGGGTGCATTTCGTTATTGAGCCAGCTTTCGGTATTGATGCTGTTGACGGAGAAAACCTTGACCTTACCGCCTTCAATGAATGGCGCAAGATGTTCCATCATCTGGAACCTTTCGTATTCCAGGTAATCAGCCGCCGCGGTAGGCACCAGCAGGAGTGAGAATCCGTAATATCCGTAGGTGACGATCGGCATTTCCTTGCCCAGGGAAGGGCTGTGCCAGGAGGTTATTTCGCGGCGCATATTTGGTTAGATTAAGGTGCAAAGGTACAATTTATGGGCTTGTGGTTACAGCCCTTCTTTGATCTCCTCCCAAAGGTCGCGGTAGCAGCGGGCGGCATAACTGCTACGGGCGAATTCCTCCAGGGGCGCCTGGAAGGACCCCATTTTTTCGATGTCCGAGAGGTAAGGGATGTAATTTTCAAAAAAGCGCTTGTCCTTGTACAGTTCCCCCATGGTCTCATGGTGCATGTTCTTGCGCAGGTCCACCATCGTAAAGAAGCACATCATCCGGGAAAGGTCCAGGGACTTCTCCTTGAAATAATCTTTCACCATCTGGTAGGTGCGGATGGAAAGGGTGGTGGGAATCACGGGCAATAAAACAATGTCCGCCGCATGGAAGATATTCTCCGAAAGCGCCGAGAGACCGGGAGGGCAGTCGATGAAAACAAAGTCGTAGTCATCCTGCAAGGCATGGAGTATCCCTTTCAGTTTTTTCTTTGATTGCATGAACTCGCCGATCAGGATATCCATGCTTTTGGCAGAGGTGTCTGCCGATACAAGGTCGAGGTTTTCATAGCCGGTGGGCTGCAGGGCGCCGGTGATCTCCGTTTCAGCGCCGAGGATTTTCTTGATGCCTCCTTTCAGTTTGAGTTTACCCTGAAAGTAGAAAGTGGCGGACCCCTGCGGATCAATATCCCAGAGCAGGGTCCGGTAGCCGTCCTTTGCCGCGAGGTAGGCCAGGTTGACGCAGGAAGCCGTCTTGCCCACGCCTCCTTTCAGGTTATACAAAGCGATGGTGGTCATGCTTTTTGTTTGTGCCTGAATATACAAACTTGGCCATTAACCCCGGCAGGCATTTACCCGGCAATATTTAACCATCTGTTATACACTAAAAGGCAATTCCTTGCGTTATCCCCCAAATCCGATGTTTATGGACAAATTCGTTGTCAAGAGAAAATTCCCGTTCAACACGTTTTTATCCCAATTGGTAAACAAGCTCCTGCAGCGCCCGGACTTTTACCCCATCCGCCATTACGAGCGCATGCGCCGTGATCGGTCTCCCTGGTTAACCCATTAATTCTCATACAGCACACCTCTGAAACACTACTTGTGCTAAGACCGTATCCGCAGGGATGCGGTTTTTTTATGCCCTCCTGAAAAGCCTTAACTTGACCGGGTGAAATACCCCCGGATCTACGCCCTGTCTGAATATGCCGTGACGGTTGAATTCGGCGATACCATCGATCCGGGTATCAACCGGATGGTGATTTCACTACGCGATCAACTATCCCGGGAGCCTTTTCCCGGCTTCCGTGAATCGGTACCGGCGTATGCGAGTCTTACCGTGTATTTCGATCCCTGGGAAGTGAGGCAGGCCTGGCCGGGCGATACTGCGGCCCTCGCCGTAGGCAGGATCCTGGAAGCCCGTTCCCGTTTCGCGTCGCCTGAACAGGGCGATGAGCAGGCGATCGTGGAAGTCCCCGTTTGCTACGATCAAACCCTGGCGGCTGATTTGACCTGGGTGGCGAAATTTGCGCAGGTGTCGGTGGAGGATGTGGTCAGGTTACATACGGCACGCACATACCGCGTATATATGATTGGTTTTGTACCGGGCTTCCCATACCTGGGCGTTACGGACCCCGCGATAGAGGTCCCGCGTAAGCAGCAGCCGGCCCTGTCGGTTCCCGCCGGCTCGGTGGCCCTGGCGGGACGGCAAACCGGAATCTATCCCGCCCCTATTCCGGGCGGCTGGCAGGTGATTGGCCGAACCCCATTGCGTCTGTTCAACCCGGACCAGGAACCCTTCACAACTTTTCGGGCAGGCATGACCGTACGGTTCACGCCCATCCCGTTGAAAACCTACCAGGAAATGGCTGCCTATGCCGATTCGCATTCTTAAGCCGGGCCTTTTGTGTACCGTCCAGGACCTGGGGAGACCGGGCTACCAGTCGGACGGAATCCCCGCTTGCGGTGCGATGGACCGGTATTCCATGCGGCTGGCCAATATGCTTTGCGGCAATGAGCCCGGGGCTGCCGTACTGGAAACCGCATGGCACGGCGCCCAATGGATTACGGAGTCAGAGATCCTCCTTGCCTTTTGCGGTGGCGGCGCCAAATGGCAGGTCAATGACGGGGAATTGCCTTCCGGTCGGCCGGTCCTAGTACCGGCATTTTCCGTGATCAGCCTGGTTCCGGGCAGCCGTGGATTTTATTCCTACCTGGCGGCAGCCGGTGGTTTCCGGGCGCAGGTCCACCAGGGGAGTGCCAGTACCTATATCCCTGCGCGGATGGGAGGCTACCAGGGCAGGGCCTTGCAGGTTGGGGATGTCCTGGAAACCGGGGCCCTTAAAACCATGCTGGCGCAGCGGATGGTAGCGTCCCTGAAATCCTCGGGAAAAGAATGCCATTACCCGGGCTGGGGCATTGAAGTTGAATTCGATCCCGCACCGGTGAAAGAAATTCGCATCCTGGATGGTCCAGAGGCGGACTGGTTCGAGCTAAACCCTGGATCGGGCCTGCAGCAGGAAACCTTTGCGATCTCCGTGCAATCAAACCGGATGGCGACGCGCCTCGAGGGGAAGAAATTGCGGGCCTGTGAAAAAAGGGAATTGTTGTCCACCGCTGTTACAAGGGGTACGGTGCAGGTTACCCATGATGGCAGTTTGCTGGTACTGATGGCGGATGCGCAAACCACGGGTGGCTATCCGCGGATCGCCCAGGTGGCTGCAGCAGACCTGCCGCGTATCGCCCAGCTACGGCCGGGTGACCGCATTCGTTTAAAGCGGATTTCATGGGAGCAGGCGGAAGATTTATATTTAGAAGAAGAAAGGAAGCTGAAGCAACTGGAGCGAAGTATTGCGATGCGATTTGGATTGTAAAGATGTTCGATGTTCCGAGTTGCTCCGCGTGGAACCCTGACCAAATTTTCCTGGTATGCACATAGACATTAACTGCGATATGGGCGAAAGCTATGGGGCGGGCCGGATCGGCAACGATGAGGAACTCATGCCCCTCGTCAGCTCCGCCAATATCGCCTGCGGTTTTCATGGCGGCGATCCGCTGACCATGCATCATGCCGTGTTGCTGGCTCAGAAAAATGGTGCAGCGGTGGGGGCACACCCTTCTTACCCGGACCTCCAGGGGTTCGGCCGACGCAACATGCAGTTATCCTCCCAGGAAGTCTATGATATCGTGCTATACCAGATCGGTGCCCTGGAAGCGTATACCAGGGCCGGGGGAGGAAAATTGCATCATGTCAAGCCCCATGGCGCACTGTACAACCAGGCAGCGAAGGACGAGGAACTCGCCTCCGCCATCGCCAACGCGCTGTATTATTTTGATAAAACCCTCATCCTCTTTGGTCCGCCTGCCTCTGAACTGGAGAAAGCGGCCTTGCGACTCGGTATCCAGTTTTGCGCAGAAGCTTTTGCAGACAGGACCTACCAGCCGGATGGCTCACTGACTCCCCGTAACCAGCCCAACGCGCTGATCCGAGACACCGTACTTTGCCTGCAGCAGGTATGCCAGATCGTGGAGAAAGGCACGGTGACAGCCAGTGACGGCTCCGTCATACCCATGAAAGCGGGCACCATTTGCATTCATGGAGACGGACTACATGCGGTGGAGTTCGCCCGGGCCATACGTCAATCCCTAACCGAAAAAGGCATCCGTATTCAATCGCCGCAACCCCATCATGCATAAACGGGCATCCTGGTTTCAATCGCCCCTGGTGGCCGCGGCGTTCCTGATGGCAACCTCGGCCATCGGACCGGGCTTCCTTACGCAGACGGCAGTTTTTACCGGCCAGCTGAAGGCGAGTTTCGGGTTTGTCATCCTCGTCTCCATCCTGCTGGACATCGGTGCCCAGTTGAATATCTGGAGGATATTGTCTGTTGCCGGCTTGCGTGCGCAGGATCTCGCCAACCGGGTATTCCCGGGTGCCGGTTACCTGCTGACGGCCCTGATTGTCATTGGCGGGCTGGCATTTAATATTGGCAACCTCGCGGGTTCGGGACTGGGTTTGAATGTACTGACCGGCATGGGCCCAGAAGCCGGGGCCGGGATCAGCGCTGTCATCGCCATCGCCCTGTTTGTGCTGAAAGATGCGCTTCGATGGATGGATGGTTTTGCGAAGCTGCTGGGCATCATCATGCTCGGCCTGACGGTGTATGTGGTATTCACTGCGGGACCACCGGTTGGGGAAGCCATGCATAAGACATTTATACCGGACAGGGTTGATTTCAGCGCCATCCTCACGCTGGTTGGCGGAACGGTAGGCGGGTATATCAGTTTTGCCGGGGCACACCGATTGCTGGATGCGGGAAAAACGGGAACTGCATTCATCCCTGAAGTGACCCGGTCTGCAACATCTGCCATCATCCTGGCTTCGCTCATGCGGGTAATGTTGTTCCTGGCGGCGCTGGGTGTGGTGGCAAAGGGACTTGAACTGGCTACGAACAACCCTGCGGCATCGGTTTTCCAGGTGGCGGCAGGACAGGTTGGTTACAAGATATTTGGCATTGTGATGTGGAGTGCGTCGATCACGTCCGTGATCGGTTCAACCTATACGTCCATCTCCTTCCTGAAGACGCTCCATCCCTCTTTGCTGAAATGGCAGCGGCCGCTGATGGTCTCCTTCATTGCCATCTCGGCCATCGTTTTTATACTGAACGGACAGCCGGTGCAGACACTGGTATTTGTTGGTCTCCTGAACGGATTCATTCTGCCTTTCGCCCTGGGAATCGTGCTGGTGGCAGCGTACCGTAAGGACCTCGTGGGCGATTACAAACACCCCTGGTGGCTCTCGCTTTTTGGAATCATTGTAGTAATGGCCACACTTTGGTTCGGTATATACACGGCCTGGCAGAAATTGTAGTTCCGGTTAACTGAACAGGTATTCCACGTCTTCCCTGCTGAGGCTCTTCACGAAGGAAGTATCGTCCGCGATGAGATCCTTCGCCAGCGACCTTTTCTTTTCCTGGAGTTGCAGGATCTTGTCCTCAATGGTGTCCTTGCAGATCATGCGGTAGGCAAAAATATTCTTTGTCTGGCCAATCCGGTGCGTCCGGTCGATTGCCTGTTGTTCCACGGCCGGGTTCCACCAGGGATCCACGATATAGACATAGTCTGCGGCGGTGAGGTTGAGGCCCACGCCGCCGGCTTTCAGGGAAATGAGGAATACGCGGACGCTGGTATTATTTTGGAAACTCTGGATCGCTTTTTCCCGGTCCGGCGCGGACGTGCTGCCGTCAAAATATTCGTATGGAACGCCCAGTTCGGTGAGTTTCTCACGGATCAGTGCCAGCATGCCGAGAAATTGCGAAAAGACCAGGGCTTTATGGTCGCTGATATTCTCGGTGATTTCCCTCGCCAGCTCATCCAGTTTGATGGAAACATTCGGATACTTTTCCGGCTCGTTCATGATGGCCGGCGAATCGCATATCTGGCGGAGTTTCATCAGGCCCTGCAGGATGGTCAGCTGTGATTTATCGATGCCCTGTTCGTTGATCACGCCCAGTATTTTGTTGCGGTAATCATTGCGGTAGGCATCGTAAATTTTCCGCTGTTCGTCTTCCATTTCGCAGAAAAGGATGGTTTCCGTTTTCTCCGGCAGGTCTCTCGCCACCTGTTCCTTGGTGCGCCTCAGGATGAAGGGATAAAGCAGTTTTTTAAGGTGTTCCTTCTGCTCCTGCTCGCCGAACTTATCGATCGGGGTGGCGAACTCATTACGGAAGAATTCAACGCTGCCCAGCATGCCCGGGTTCAGGAAATTCATCTGGGCATAGATATCGAATGTGTTATTCTGCAGTGGGGTACCGCTCATGCATAGACGATTCCTCGCCTGCAGCAGCGATGCCGCTTTGGTGACTTTACTCTGCGGATTTTTGATGGCCTGGGATTCGTCCAGGATCACATAGTCGAAAGGAACATCCACCAGCATCCGGATATCACTGCGGAGGGTGCCGTAGGTGGTGATGATGACGTCCTTGTCCACAAAGGATTTGGCATCCCTTGACCGGTCGCCGCCATGATGGATGCAGTAGGTCAGGTTGGGCGTGAATTTGCGGATTTCATTTTCCCAGTTGAACATAAGGGTGGTGGGGCAAACCACCAGGGATTTCAGTTTACCCTGCTGTTCTTTCTGGAACTGCAGGAATGAGAGCGCCTGGACGGTTTTACCAAGACCCATGTCGTCTGCCAGTATCCCTCCCCAGCCCACCTCGCTGAGGTAATTGAGCCAATGGTAGCCGGCCACCTGGTAGGGGCGGAGGATATGCTCCAGTGTTTTGGGTGGTTCCACTTCCTTGATCCGGTTGAAGCTGCGAAGGCGTTCATATTTTTCTTCCAAACGGATGATAACCTCGGTTTCATCGCGCTGGTCGTAAAGTTCATCGATGACGCTCAGGTGGTATTTCGAGAGACGCAGCTTGTCCTGCTTTCCTTCGCCTACGCGGAAGAGCAGGGAATACTTTTTAAGCCACTCCTCGGGCAGGATGCCCAGGGTGCCGTCGCTCAGCTGGACGAATTGTTGTTTGTTGGAAAGCGCCCGCTTGATTTCGTTGATGCTGACGTGCTGATCGCCAAAAACGACGTCCACCGAGGCGTCAAACCAATCCATCCCGCTGTTGATCCGGATGCGGGTGCTGGGCTTGGCGGTATTGAAGCGGAAATTCCGCAGCACGTCGAAGCCGGTAACGGGAACATTCATTTCCTTCATCGCGTCCACGAAGAGGAAGAACCAGTTGTTGCGCAGCACATCGCTCCCTTTAAGCACCAGGGAGAAGGATTTTTCGGGCCGGATGAAGTTTGAATGGAGGCTTTCCAGTTTGCTGATGAAAGCGGATTCCGCCGTTCTGTTCCGGTGAATGATCATCACCTGTTCCGCTTCAGGAATGATGATGGTATCCTTTTCATTGTAGCGCACCTCGTATCCCTTGTATGAGAAGACCGGCGCGAAGACCAGGTATTCGCCCTTTTCCTGCAGGGCCAGGCGGATTTCCGGTTCCCCTTCCCGGACCTCTTTCACCATGGATTTTTCAAAATCCACTTTATACTGCCGGGCGAGGGGCATCACCTGTTTTTGAAGAAAACCTGGCCAGTCTTCCGGTTCAAGGATTGTCTTGCCTTCTTCCAGCAAATGCCTGACCGCTTCAAAATCCTCCACCTTGTCCCATAGGTAGAGGCAATTATCATACAATATGACAAGGTCTGAGGCCCATTCATTATCGGCCGGGTCGATATCCAGCTCATTCACCATCGCCTTGCAGTGAACCACAAAATTCTCCCCTTCCTTTTCCACCCGGAGGGCAGGAACCATGGGGCTTGCGCTGATCCTTACCGGTAGCAAATGACCGGTGGTGAAAGATTTTCCGCTGGGCAGCCGGAAAAACAGGGCTTTGTTTTCCTGTTCTACAAAGAGTTTTTTCAGTTTGGGGTATAGGTATTCGGCGATCAATGCTTCGGTATCGGCGGGCAGTCCGTCTTCTTCCTGGTGGATAATATTCTCCCAGATGCCGGAGAAGGGTGAGTTCCGGCTGACGTATTTATTGATTTCACCCAGGTGCATTTTCCGCAGGCCCTGTAACAGGGTCTGGTCTTCTTCCGCCATACCCTCGGTAGGGATAAACTTGGCCAGGTCCAGTTTTTCAACCTTACCCAGGAACCTGTCCCCGCCTTCTCCAACTTCTCCACTGACGGCTTCGATGGCAAATCCCGGGAAGATCTTATGGTGCGCGTTGAATACAATGCCGATTTTCTGGTCGTTCAGTACGGTCATCGTTTCTGCGGCAGCATTACTTTCCTCCACTTTCGCCAGTTCCACCGGTTTGGGTTTAGGCGCACCTCCCGCGGGTGGAGCAAGCCTTTTAACGGAAGGATCCAGTACCCGGAGAAAGGGCTTTCCATCCTTATAGGTGAATTCGAATTTCTTATCCCATCCCACGTCGTTCATGCTGTATCCATAGGCTTCCAGCAGCTTATTCTTCTCTTTTTCCCAGTTGCGGATACTGTCGAAATAATTCGGGCCGAAACTATTGAGCAATTGGAGCAGGAGGATGGTCTTGTGCACGCATAGGGGATGGCTTTCTTCCTCGCATTTGCAGGATGTGTCGAAGTTCCTTTCCTCGTTTTTCTGGATGACAACGGGGAAATGCTCCTTGCCGATTTCCAGTGAAGCCTCCACCCTTTCGTCTTTAGCCTGTATGATATTGGCTTTTTGTGTCCGCAGGAATTTCTCCGCCGTTTCGTAGGATTCGGGGGAGCACAGCATCCGGATGCTTTTCAGGTCAATTGTTTTCATCTTCACCACCGTGTGCCGCTGGTGGTACACGATGGTCTTGTCGCCCAGGATGTTCTTGTCCAGGAGTTCCTGCAGTTGGAAAAGGGCCGCGGTTTCGTGCCGGCAGATATCGCCGAGGTTGTACGGACAGCTGCACCGGACAGACAGTGCGCGCGGGTCCTTGTACTGCTGGATATGTACCTTGTAAAATGTGGTGTAGTTATCGTCTTTCACGCGGAAAGTGACCGAACCCAGCAGTTCATCATGTTCCACGAATTCCACGTACCCGATGGCGTGAATTTTCTTGCCCCTCCGGATTACTTCATCGGTGCCGTTGTTATAGACGAATTTAAGCAGGTGTGATAGACCCATACGTTTTCAATAACTGTCATGATCAGGCGAAGTGTACGCCCGCCCTTAACTGATACGGATCCGGGCTTCGGATCGGGAAAGGGGAATCTGCAAAAGTAACAGAAAAGGGATGGGATGTGGAAGCGTGCGGGGAATAATTTATTTACCGCGCCGATTGTTTTGAATGCCGGCGGTATTTTGTATCTTCAGGAGTTTGTCCAGCCTGCGCGGGATTGTGTCAGGCTTTGACGAGCCGGTCGCCCACAAAAAGCGGCAGAACGCTGGCCTGGTCTGGCGTCAGGCAGTACCGGATATCTTTTTCCAGTCCATAGCCCATGAGCCGGTGATAGTGTGATGCATCATTGTTTTTCATGAATTCAAACAGGTTGGGCTGCGCCAGCCGGTAGAGATTGGCGGCGAACCTGGAGGAGTCGCAATTGATGGTGAAATGCGCACCGATGCGGTCAATGACGGCTCCGGCGAAGAGCGTGTCTTCCATGTTCACCCGGTCTTTCCAGGCGGCGCATCCGAGGATGACGGGTTTGTTCAGCGCCAGCAGGTGATCGCAGACAGCCGTGAGGTTGGGGAATGAGCCCGTGATGATTTCTTCGGCGCCGTTGTCCAGTGCCATATGCAGCAGCTTGGTGCCATTGGTGGTTGTCAGCACCAGTATACGGTCTTCTATAAACGAAGGCGGGTATTCAAAGGGCGAATTTCCGTATTCCAGCCCCTCGGCAACCCTGCCATCCCTTTCCCCTGCGGTAATACCACCCAGTTCCCGGCCCAGTTCAATACAGCGCGGCACGCTTGCCACCGGGATCACGGATTTGGCCCCGTTAAACAGGGCCGTTGCGATCGTGGAGGTAGCCCGGAGTACATCGATAATCACCACGGTGCTTTCGGAGAGGTCATAGAGATGCAGCAATGCGGGTGACAGGCAGGTATAAAGAGAGGGTTTGCTTTCGGCCATAAGGGAAGAGGTTGACGATTGACGGTTGACGGTTGACAGTTCTCCGTCAACCGTCATCTGTCAACTGCTAAGTTAAAACAGCTTTCCATTTTTCCGTTTCGGCATACTGTTTCAGGAGCTCATTTTTTTTCCGCAGCATGGATTCCAGGTAGGACTTCAGGAAGAATGTGGAAGCAAGGGAGCCAAGCAGGTCCCTGGGACCTTCAAATTCCAGGATGTCTATCAGGATGGTACCGTTATCGGTTGCTTTGAAATGGTATTCATGCCGGTAGCTTTTCAGATCGCCCTTTACCTGTTCTTCGGTAAAACGCAGGGGCTGGTTGAGTTCGGTAATCCTTGCGGTGATTTCCCTGGATTTTCCCAGGTGCTTGGCCCGGAGGGTGATCGTTTCACCCGCGTGCACAAGGGAATCTCCGGATGAGGACAGGAGCTGTTCCTTTCCTACATGGAGCGATTTTTTCCGGAGGGCCAGGTTTCGGCTCAGGTCAAAGACCCTGTCTACCGGGGCTTTGAAAAAACTGGTGATATGGATTTTTGGCATGCGCTATGGGAGATAAGCTTTCTTCAGAGCTGCACAAACGGAATCTTGACCACTTTTGCCCGAACGGCCTTGTCCCGGATATCAATAAAGATCTCGCTGTCCAGTCCTGCATGGTCTACCAGTACATATCCCATGCCAATTGCCTTTTGCAGGGTGGGCGACTGCGTACCGGAAGTGACCCTGCCTATGAGGTTGCCTTCTCCGTCCCGAATGACATAGTCGTGCCGGGGAATTCCCTTGTCGATCATTTCAAAACCTACCAGTCTCTTTTCCAGTCCATTGGCTTTCTGCCTTTCCAGGAATTCGCTGGCGGTGAATGGCTTGGAAAATTTAGTGATCCATCCCAACCCGGCCTCCAGGGGGGTGGTGAAATCGTCGATATCATTGCCGTACAGGCAGTATCCCATTTCCAGGCGCAGGGTATCCCTGGCGCCCAGCCCAATGGGTTTCAGGCCTTTGGGGCCTCCTTCCGTAAAGATGGCGTCCCAGATCATGTCTGCAGCACCGTCCTTGTCCTCGAAATAAATTTCAACACCGCCCGACCCGGTATAACCCGTAGCGCTGACCAGTACATTGTCAACCCCGGCGAATCTGCCTTTTACGAAGGTGTAGTATTTGAGGTTGAGGATATCCATGTCCGTGAGGGCTTGCAGGATGCGGCTTGCATTGGGACCTTGTACGGCCAGCAGGCAGGTCTTGTCTGAAATATTATGCATTTCCACGCCCTTGCCGTTGTGTTTGCGGATCCATTCCCAGTCCTTTTCGATGTTGGAGGCATTGACCACCAGCATGTATACTTGATTTTCTTCCACACAATACACCAGCAGGTCGTCCACGATGCCGCCGTTCTCATTGGTCAGGCAACTGTACTGTGCTTTTCCCTGCGTGAGTTTGGAAGCGTCGTTTGACGTAACGCGCTGAATCAGGTCCAGGGCGTCCGGGCCTTTGAGTATGAATTCGCCCATATGGCTTACGTCGAATATGCCGGCGTTCTTTCTGACGGCATGGTGTTCGTCGTTGATGCCGGAATAGGAAATAGGCATGTTATAGCCAGCGAACTCGGCCATTTTGGCCCCGAGGGCGATATGTTTTGCGGTAAAAGGAGTCTGTTTCATATGCGTCGATCTGCGCACAAATGTACTGTTTGGTCCTGAAGGTCCCGGCGAAAAAATCAAGGCCAGGACTTTCGCCCCGGCCTATCTGTTTCAACTTCAACCTGTCTATTGAAACGCTCTTTGTATTTTCAGTTCAAGATCCCAGTTTCAGCAGGTCCAGCGCACTGATCAATCCCTGCCGGAGAACATATGTTTTAGCTTTTGCTTTTGCGATGGGTTTGGTTTCCACCCGGTCTTCATCGCCCTCCTTCAACCTGTATTCCGTGCGCAGTTTGATGTTTACGGACGTGTCTTTTTTGTCGATCTTGATGTCTATGGTGTCATTTCCCTTGCGGTAGCGGTATTCGCCCTTTTCATCGTTGCGTTCTTCATTCCAGTTCTGTCCGCGGTTGCTTTCATCATTATCGCTGCTGTTTTTATCTTTCCCGTCTGCCCTTTCAAGGCCGTTTTCCGTCATGACGTACCAGACATTGTTCCGCCAGGAATAGTCGTTGTAAAAATCATCATCGATATCAATATTCACCCCGCGGCGATTCACGTTGACATCAAACCACTGGTACCAGTCAATGCTGTTGTCAATCCTGACGGATTTACCCACGGGTACTTCAAGGATCACGAGCACCTGCTGGTTGCGGAATTTGCTTTCCTTGGAGATGGCGAATCCCTTGGGCAGGTACAGGATGCTGTCCTGTTGCCGGATCGGGAAATTGATCATGGCCGCCGTCTGTTCAGCTTCCAACGGGCTGTTGCCCCGGGACAGTTTCAGGACAGAGGTGTGGAATTCCGAGTCCTTGCTTTTCAGGATCCGTAACCGAACGGTGTTCAGCAGCATGCTGTCTTCGTCTGCCGAAAGTGCGGGCAGGTCATTGTCCGTTTCATCGAACCACATCATATTATAGAAGCGTCCGTTTGTTTCCCCAAGGTCTACTTCCAGCCTGCCATTGCTCGGCTGTGTCATGGTTACGGTTTCCTTCACATTGCCCACGCGCTTGAACTGCCTGCTGATCAGTCCCACGAGGGTGATCATGCACACCCAGCCGAAGATCCAGAGTGTACCGAAAGCATAGCCCAGGTAATTATTCTTTGATTTGATACCCGAGATGCTGCGCACCAGCCAAATGACGGCTGCCACGATCGGCACCAGGATGAAGAGGATCAGGGTGCCCCAGGCCATGGCGTTCTGCCAGAAGCCGTCGAGCATGAAATTCTTCAGCGGGAATACGCCCACGCCGGAGAAAATCAGGGCCATCAGTGCCAGGAAGAGCGCGAAGACCACGATGCCTGCTATGAAAAGGAAGAAAGCCTTGAACAGGACGCCGATGGCATGACCCATCGTGGCGCCGGTGGTCCTTGCAGCGGGCCCCACATTGCTTGCGAAGCTTTGCGCACCATCTTTAACCTCCTCCCCAAACTGCGCGGCTTTCTGTTTGAATTCTTCACCGAATTTTTCTGAACGGCCCTTTACACCCTGCAGTTCTTCCTGGATAGTGTTCTTAATGCTTTCCAGGTCCACTTTTTCGCCCCGCATTTCCAGTTTCTCGGATGCGGTGGATGCGAAGGGTACCACGATCCAGAGGATGATATAGGTAACGAAGAGGGTACCGCCAAATGAACCGAATACGATGTCCGGGAAATCATTGAAGGGGCCTCCATAGCGACCGAAGATATTGGCCAGGATGCTGATCAGGAAGGGGGCCGTGAAAATCAACCTCGGGATCCATACGCCGATATTAAAATAAGAGGCGATACCGGAGCAGACACCGCCCAGTACTTTTTCATCCGGGTTGCGATAGAGCCTGCGGCGCACCTGCTGCTGCATGCTCCTGGCCGGCAGCACAACCCACAGGATGATATAGAGCAGGAAGCCGGAACCGAAACCACCCAGGGTGATCAGGGTAAACACTGCGGTCATTAGCAGCAGGCTCAAAAACGGTTTCCAAATTCATACACGAAATGCCACTAAGCTCCGTTTTTGTTCTTAGACCCGTTACAGTCATTTCTTTTCTCACAAAATTATCGGGAAGTTTTTTAAATTCAAGCGCTGTATTAACGCCAACCTCTCGAAGTTTCTTGGCATATTTAAAACCCACGCCCCAAACATCTTTTATATCTACTCTGGATAGAAAGCTGTCTAACTCAGAATTAGAAATATCTTCAAAACTTAACACACCGTTAAACTCCTTATTTTTCTTTGCAAGTTCGTTGGCCGCTTTTGCTAGGGTCTTGGTGCTTGCTATACCAACTGATACAGGTAAACCTGTCCATTTCTTTACTTTTTCTTTGATATTTAGACCCAAACTGGTAAATCCCCGGTTTGGAACGTTATCTAAACGTAAAAACGCCTCGTCTATAGAATAGATTTCCATGTCATTAGTAAAAGTGGCTAAAGTGTCCATTACCCTTTTAGATAAATCCCCGTATAACTCGTAGTTGGAAGAAAATACCTTGATATCGTGGGTCTTTATTAATTTTTTGTATTCAAACGCAGGAGCACCCATTGGAATACCGAGTTTTTTTACCTCATTAGAACGCGCCACAATGCATCCATCGTTGTTGGATAAAACCATTACAGGTTTGTTTTGTAAAAAAGGATTAAAAATACGTTCACACGATACATAAAAATTGTTGCAGTCAATAAGTGCGTAGATAATTTTTTCCATAATATTAAAATTCTTACTGGTGTAGCTAAATCAAGAATTTATGCACGCAGCCTATAACCACACCCCAAATTAAAAAATCTTCTCCCTCGAGTATTTCGGAGCTCTTTTCTCCTGAGGAGACAAAAACTTTACTTTTTATAAAGGCGACTCTCTTCACGGTAAAACGACCATTTAAATACGCTAGAACAATATTATTGTTTTTTGCATCCAAAGACCTGTCGACAACAAGTAAATCTCCGCTGTGTAGTCCTGCCCACAAAAAAGAGTTTCCATCAATTTTTATAAAAAAGGTAGATATTGGGTTTTTAACCAAGTACTCGTTAAGATCAAGTTTTTTATCCTCATAATCTTTAGCGGGACTTGGAAACCCCGCGTGCACATAAGCACCTAAATAAGGCGTAAGGGGGCTGGGGCAGGCGTCTTCGAGTTCTTGGAGTAAAAACATGTTTTATTATGTACCGAATCTAACCCGAAGGTCAATAATTTAATGGGTGCTCGTTGAAACATATGAGATATAATTAACGCATGGATCTTAAAGCAAACACTGTTGTAGGAAAAATCCTATTTTTTACCTTTAAAAACAAGATAATCAAATTTTTCTTTTTTGTGTTTTTAGTAGCAGGAATATTCTTTAGACTTTATCACGTTGAATTCGGACTGCCTCACAGCTTTTATGCAGATGAGCCTGAAATAGCAGAACTTGCAATAAAATACACTTACGAGTTTGAAGATATATTTTTTAACAACAATATATATAAATTAATTCCGATTTCATATGTATACGGAACATTGCCATCATATGTTTTTACTGTTACTACAATTGTATTTAGTAAATTTAACGGCATTATCGGACACACAATTGAAAAAGCCGAAATATACATTTTTTTAAGATCTTTAAACGCAC
>JALOMP010000369.1 GCA_025455365.1 Chitinophagaceae bacterium
GCCGTCATGACCCGTCTTGCCTACCAGGTGGCGGGGATTGATTTTGGACAATCCATGGTAACTGCGCCATTCCACGCTGAGCAGGTTGGCATTGTATTTACTGCCTAGAAACTTCGGGTTTAGTCGATAGTTGAACGAAGCGAAGATTCCCTTATACGGGTTCACCAGGTTATCGCGCGAATCATAGGATGCCTGGAAACTCAGGCCAGACACCAGGTAGTTTTCCGGATTGTACTCAAACTTTTTTGAATAGAGATAATGGGCGGTATACAGGGGTCTCAGTGTATCCAGACGCTCATCGACGATATTATTCATGAAGTCCAGGTGGTACCCGAAACCCAGGTAAAACGACTGTGACACGCGCCATGCGATGGTCTGGTGAAACCGGTAGTGGTCGAACTTCATGGGCTGCACCAGGGAATCGTCCGTGGATTCCCAGCCGTTCGTATTGAATTGGTAATCCAGGGCCCCACCTTCAGGGGAATTCGTACCCAGTCCGTAAGTGGCCTGCGAGAAGAGAAACACCCGCCAGTCGCCGCTCAGAAAGAGGCTGTTATTTTTCAGGAAGATATTGTTCTTGACCTGGAAAAGGAACTGGTTCTTGGTGGTATAGTTCGCGCTACCGTTGATGCTGGAATAAAGGTCATCGGGAGCATTCCCTTTGAATGCATACTGACCTGCAAAACCGAATGAAAAGCCGGTTGCCGGGTTTGAACTAACGGCTGGCACCAAAAACAGTGAACTGTTCCCGGCTGATTTGTCCTTCGGCGGCTTGTGCCTCCATTTCCGGACGACATCAGAAAGATCCGTTTCCACACAGGGTTCCGCTTTCAGGGAATCCTGCGTAAAAGCGGGAAGGCTAAGGAGCAGGAAGAAGACGCCGCAGACAGCATGAAGTAAAATCATACCGCTGCGGCGACTGCTTTTCAAATAATGGGTTGCCATAAGGGCGAAATTAAATGCGATACATTATTGCTGAACGGAAGACTGGATCTTCGTCTTATCCAGTTCATCAATAAATGGAATCTGGTCCTGGATATACAGGCGGATATTGTTTTCCAGGTAGTCTTCCAGCTGCATGAACTTTGAAGCCTGCAGGCCACCGATCTGCTTTGCCACCAGGTCGTAGTACTTCTTCTGAAATTTGGCGTAGTCGCCCAACCACTTCATCTTGCGGTTCATCAGGTCAGACGCTTTTTTATCATCCAGGGAGGCATAATCCTTTGCATAGGCTTCGATGAGTGCGATCCTTTCCCGTCCCAGGGCTTTACGCTCATTCTCATACTGGTCGTACAAAGTCCAGAAACCCGCTTTCTTGTCTTCCGGGATGGTCATATACGCCTGCACCAGTTCCTTTTTTTGCTTGCCAAACATGGACTGGATGATATCAATATCCTCCTTGTTGGACTGGGCGAAAACGAAACTGCTGATGAGACAGAAGACAACAAAACTCGATACATGTTTCATATTTGGTTGTTTTAATGATTACAATGCAAAAATGCAGGTTTTACATTTGCCTTTGGGCATTTTACATAAGAATCACCCAAAAAGTACTTATTTTCAGCAAGTGACAAGCAACCTTGGTTTCCAATAAAAACACTCAAACCTTTATAACCTTCCCCGCCTGTATGTTGCTGCACAACGACTATCGCATTTTTCAACAGTTCATAGACACCTACATTTCCCGGGGGTTTACCGGCATTCGCCGGCATGACCCGCTCATCCTGGAAATGGAAGAACTGATGCGTAGCCGTAAGCAGTTCTTCTACGTGGGCGACCTCATCCGCATCCGGATCTTGTTTACCAGCCAGGGTAGCAGAGACATGATCGGCGTTGACCCTGACAGCATGGGGCCCGGCGAATTATACCTGGCCACACACCCCGATGATGTCAAACGCATGAACCTTGCCCGCTTGCGTCTTTTCCGATCGGGCACCGATCTTTTTCAGAAAAAGGAAGGCTCGCTATTCTATTCCATCCCTTTCTTCTTGAACGATGCCCATGGAAAACGCGTTCGCTTGCTTTTCCAGGGATACCTGTTTTACAGTAAACTCCCTTACGAAACGGTCTTCGTGCTTTTTGTCCATACAGATATTTCCGATTTCCAGATCAACAGGTACGCCTTCCACCACTATATCGGCGAAGACCACAATGTATTTCGTTATCCCGACGATGAACTGCTCCGGATAGGCTACACTTTTTCAGATCGTGAATTCGACATCCTTGGATTGCTTGCCCAGGGACTTGAAAGCGAGCAGATCGCCGAAAAACTCTTCCTCAGTGTCAATACGGTCAATACCCATCGCCGCAACATCCTCCGGAAATCAAACAAGTCAACCACCTATGAAGTGGTACTTGAACTCATGGAAAAAGGTATCCTGTAAATTGTTCGATTCCCGGTAACCCGCCAATGATCACCATCATACTCCATTTTTCCTGTCGCCTGAAATGGCATACTTAGCAATAAGTAATTTTCCAGGACAACGCCATGTCACCGGTACCTGAAAGTAATCGATCACGGTAACAAGCAAACCGCTCAAACCCTTGCCAGGTATTGATTCCAGTAAAATCCAACTTTTTTATACCCCCCATTTACGGATTACTTACCAATGAGTAAAATACCCTGAAACCAGCGTTTCAGCCGCCCCGGCTGACTTTCGTCATGTATTTCACCTTGCGCAGAGGTTACCTTCACGGCGGCAAGTAAAGCAGTGCCCGGCTACACCGTCACGGCCTAGTATACGTCTGTAAAACAATCAAATTT
>JALOMP010000370.1 GCA_025455365.1 Chitinophagaceae bacterium
ATCGTGCTATACCAGAGTTCCATATTGCCCATCCAGGCGAACTGCTTCATTCGCTTACGGTATGCCTGCACCGCCGCCCGTACGCCATCCTCACAGAGTCCCTTGTCGGCACCCAGGAATTTTCCGCCGGCCACGACACTCGCCACCAGTCGCTTCAGGTCCCATTCCCAGGGACCGGGCTGGGTTTCATCAAAATCATTGATGCCAAACACCAGGTTCCTTTCGGCAGACGCGAATACGCCAAAATTGGCCATATGCATATCCCCGCAGGCCTGGACAATCATCCCGGTATCCTTGCTGGTGGCCGCCAGGTCGGCGGACATGATGGCCGCATTGCCGCGGTAAAAGGCGAAGGGCGAAGTGAGCATCCGGGCATGACGGATCGGAATCAGTTCCGGCAACCTCGTTTTGGCCTGCTTCTCCAGGATAGAGACGGGATCCGTTCTTTTAGCGGGCGTCTTATAGGTTCCCAGTGAAATCCGCCGGTGCTTGTTGCGAATGGCTTTACCGGCGGCAATACGCTTTTCTATGGGAACCTGGGCAGACATGAAATGCTTGAGGTATTCATTTTTCATAATGCATGCTTTACGGGGTAAAAGGGCGATGTTAAACGATGGCGTCTGCTGAAAAAAATCAGTGACGCATTTCCCGGAAGTTCCGAAAATGTTCCGCAAACCAACACGGACTGAATCGTCCATTTTAAGGTAAACTATTTTTCAACACAATCCGAATAATAGAAGTCGATATGGAAAGAATACCGAGTATTGATTAGGGTGAGAAAAAAACTAACCATGGTGACCAGGGTCATGGTTTACATCCCACCATTACCTGAAATTCACCCACCATAGTTATGGTGAGGGTTAGGCTTCAAACATCCTCTTTGAGGGAAAAATTCTGACCGTGACATTTATATAAAAACAATTCATACTGTCATCAAATGAAAGCCATTACCGTAGAACCCAAAAAACAAGGTACAGCCAGGCTGATGGAAGTGCAGGAACCTAATATACACGAAGGTTCCATACTGGTGGAAGCCGTAGCCGTGGGTGTATGCGGCACGGATGTGGAAATTGTGGAAGGCAAGTATGGATGGGCTCCAGCCGGCCAACCGCATCTCGTGCTGGGACATGAATCCCTGGGAAGGGTCATCGATCCCGGTCCTACGGGCGGCTTTAAAAAAGGCGACCTGGTCGTGGGCATTGTCCGCCGCCCCGATCCCGTTCCCTGCCCCAACTGCGCCGTCGGCGAATGGGACATGTGCAGTAACGGCCAGTACACGGAACGCGGCATCAAGGAGATTCATGGATATATGTCGGAGCGCTGGCGGATCGAACCGGAATACGCCATTAAAGTTGACGCCTCATTGGGCTTACTGGGCGTGTTGCTGGAGCCTGCCACCGTGGTGGCGAAGGCACTGGAACAGGTTGTATTCATTGGCAGGAGATCCTATTGGGAACCCAAGTCCATATTGATCACCGGGGCCGGACCGATCGGCCTCCTGGCAGCGCTCTTTGCAAAAATGTACGGGCTTGACGTGCACGTACTCGACCGGATGGAATCCGGATCCAAGCCCGACCTGGTGCGCGCACTGGGTGCAACCTATCATTCCGGCAGCGTGCTGGACATCGGGTTTCACCCGGACAGCGTCATCGAATGCACTGGTGTGGGCCAGGTCATCGGCGAATCCATCCAGCAGCTCGGGGCGAACGGCATCTTATGCCTCGCCGGCATCGGCCATGGCGGAAGTGTAAAAACCATGTCCGTCGCCGATGTGGCCGCCTCCGCGGTGTTGAAGAACAATGTAATCTTCGGAAGCGTGAACGCCAATAAACGGCACTGGTACAAAGCCAGTCAATGGCTGGCCCGGGCCGACCGGAACTGGTTATCGAAACTGATCACCAGGATTGAAACCCCTGACAATTTCATGCAGGCCCTGCAACGAAAACCGGATGATATCAAGGTGGTGATCCAATTCTCAGCGATCTGATGAACTTGGTTTGAAGCCGCATGAATGACGGCGCCATACCTAACAAAGCAAGATGGAAAACAACAATCAAGCCTTCCCCTGGCGTCTGTTCTTTGCCGAACTGGCTGGCACCGCAATACTATTATTGATTGGTCTTTCACTGGTAATCCTGATGTTTGGAACCGGCAGCCCGATGGCGGATATAATTCCAAATGTCAAGCTGCGCCAGGTGATGACAGGCTTCATGTTTGGCGGCACCGGCGCCCTGATTGCCATTTCCGTCATCGGCAAAGAGAGCGGAGCCCATATCAACCCGGCGGTAACAATGACATTCTGGCTGTTTCGCAAAATGGATTCCAATAAAGCCGTCATCTATGTATTGGCGCAACTAATCGGTGCCGTTATCGGAACCATGCCCCTCCTCTTGTGGGGGCAACTCGGTCAAAGCATTTCCTTTGGCGCAACTACGCCCGGACCGGGATACACTGTATGGCAGGCGCTGCTTGGCGAGGTAATCACCACATTCACCATGGTTTCACTACTGGCCATTTTCCTCGGATTCAGAAACATTCGTCCATACACACCTGCCATTTTCCCACTCCTGTATGCGATCATGGTTCCCCTCGAAGCGGATATCTCCGGTATCAGCACGAACCCTGCCCGCAGTTTCGGTCCAGCCGTGGTTTCGGGACAATGGACTGCCTGGTGGATTTATTGGGCAGGTCCATTGGCCGGGGCTTTGTTGGCATGCATTTTCACCAGCAGGCTGGCAAAACGAATTACCGCAGCCAAACTTTGAAAAGGAACAGTCCGGGAATTGACAAGCGTGTACAAGACGTCTTGAATGACAGCTTTTTTTCTTATTTAAATCCGGTTATTTGATATGCGTTACATACACTTCCTGCATGTAAATCAATCCTCATTCGTGTGTATACCTGTTTCGCAAACCGTCTTGTGCAGCAGATGTTCATAAGATAGA
>JALOMP010000090.1 GCA_025455365.1 Chitinophagaceae bacterium
TGAAGCCGGGCAAGACCTCGGGACTGGTTGAAAAATTGGAGTACACCGTAAGCGGAGGAAAAGTATTCATTCGCTGGGAGAATACCGAAGTCAGCTTCAGTGTTCAGTAATCTTTGAAAATCCCCATCGTAAAAACTCAGGCATGGCGCGCCCCCAGGTGGGTACGTCATGCCTTCCATCTTCAAATTCCAGGTACACCATGTCTTTCCCGCGCTGGTAACCTTTTTTCTCCAGCTCATCCATCAGGGAAAGAGTGTCGTCAATCGAATCGATGATCCCATTGTTGTTCCGGTCGGCCGTTTCATCGAGTACCCCCGTTTGGAAGAAAAACTTCAACCAGGGTGCATAATGCCCTTTCCGGATCAGCTGGTGCATGATACGGTCCCTGTCTTCTACATAGCCATCGTCCAGGTCCCGCGAACGCCACCAGAGTGAGCCGCTGAAAACCCCCACATTCCTGAATTCATAGGGGTGGTGCCAAACAATGTCCAGCGCGGAAAGCCCGCCGAGGGAGAATCCGGCGAAGGATTTGTCGTGGAAATGATGAGCGCCGGTTTCTTTCCGGATGAAGGGCAGCAGTTCCTTAAATATAAAATGCGTGTAGGCCTGCGCCTTACGTCCCCTGCCCTGGAAGTCCAGGACACGGGCCGTTCCATATTCCATTTTCCTGTCTTTTCCGCAGTGGATACCAACACAAAGCAGGGGCCGAATCGAGTCTTCGGCGATAAGCTCATCCAGGATGTGCCGGAAATGCATTTTGGGAAGGTCCTGCCCGTCGTTAACCAGGAGCAGGCTGACGCCTGCGGGGTGATCCAGGATGGTTGAATGCCTGGTCCCCGCTTCCGAACGGGCACGCATGCCCGGGGGCAGGTAAAAGTCAATACTCACTTCCCTTTCGAGGTATTCAGATGCTATCGCCTTATGTTCCACCCGGGTCTTTTGATGTTGATGGGTGCCCGGTTGATGGTGATCCCGCATATCGTTCAAATATAACCTATAACTCCTTATCACCCCCCCGTGTTATATGAGACCCGGAATAAAATTGATTTTTTGTTAGTCTCCCTGCGGTCGAATATATTTATATCAGGGCGATGACCGGCATAAGGAACAGACCGGCAAGACCCAGTTCAAGCCCCGGCCCACCGGGCATTCCAGCACCGTCAATCAAAGCATATGAAAAAAATCGGCATTCTCTTCGGTAAAGAAAGGTCATTCCCCACCGCTTTTGTAGACAGGATTAACAGCAAGAATATTCCCGGTATCGTTGCCGAGCCCGTACGGATCGACAAGGTCGCGCAGGGCGAAGACTGCGGCTACGCCGTCATCGTGGATCGCATATCCCAGGATGTACCCTTCTACCGGGCTTTCCTGAAGAACGCCGCCCTGAGCGGCACCGCCGTCATAAACAATCCCTTCTGGTGGAGCGCCGATGAAAAGTTCTTCAATAACGCCCTGGCTACGAAAATCAATGTGCCGGTTCCCAAGACCGTGATTCTGCCCTCCCGGGAACACCCGGATGACACCAGCGACGAATCCTTCAGCAACCTCGCCTATCCGCTCGACTGGAAAGGCATTTTCGACTATGTAGGATTCCCGGCCTATATGAAACCATTTGCCGGCGGGGGCTGGAAGAACGTGTACCGCCTTGCCAGCCAGGATGAATTTTTTGAAAAACATTCCGAGACCGGGCAGCTCGTGATGCTGTTGCAGGAAGAGATCATTTTCGAAGAGTATTATCGCATATACTGTGTAGGTCGAAAGCATGTCCATATCATGCCCTACGAACCCAGGAACCCGCACCACCTGCGGTATGTGGCAGAACATCGCCCCAGCCCCGAATTGCACAAGCTGATGACGGAAATCGTACTTCGCATCAACCAGTACCTGGGCTATGATCTCAATACCGTGGAACTGGCGCTGCGCGACGGCGTACCATATGCGATCGACTTCTGCAACCCCGCACCGGACGCGGACATCAGGAGCGTGGGCCAGGAAAACTTCGATTGGATTGTAGAAACGATGTCCAACTACGCCATCGAAAGGGCACAGGAACACAAAGCCGGACAGGATAACCTGAGCTGGGGAGAATACGTAAAACGAAGCGCCGCGGGAACAACCTTGTTCTGAATAACAAGGGACAAATCGACTGTACACCAGGCGCCCCGCTTGCAGCAATTATCCGACAGGGACTATAACCAGGATACCAATGGCAAATATCACATATAAGCATTTCACCCTTGGCGTGGAAGAAGAATACATGGTGATTGACCCGCAAACACGCGAGTTGAAAAGCCATGAGCAAAAGATCGTTACCGAAGGACAGAAAATCATCCGGGACAAGGTAAAAGCAGAAATGCACCAGGCCGTGGTGGAAGTGGGCACTGATATTTGCCAGGATATCGATGAAGCATACAAAGATGTGTATACGCTGAGGCATACCATCGCCAAAGTGGCCGGGGACCTCGGCTACTGGATGGGCGCCGCCGGAACACACCCCTTCAGCCACTGGGAAAGCCAGCTGATCACGGACCATGCACGCTACCAGGAAATTGTCAATGAAATGCAGGAAGCCGCGCGCAGCAACCTGATTTTCGGATTGCACGTGCATGTGGGTATGCCCACAAAAGAAATGGCGATCCATATCTCCAACTCGGCAAGGTATTTCCTGCCCCACGTTTTCGCGCTGAGCACCAATTCGCCTTTCTGGGAAGGACGACTTACCGGCTTTAAATCATTCCGGACAAAAGTGTTCGATAAGTTCCCACGGACGGGCATACCGGATTATTTCGACAGCTACAGCGCATATGAAAACTATGTGAACATGCTGATCAAGACCAACTGCATCGACAACGCCAAGAAGATCTGGTGGGACCTTCGGGTACACCCATTTTTTGGCACGGTTGAATTCCGGATCTGTGACGTGCCCATGACCGTGGACGAAACCATTGGCATCGCAGCCCTCTTCCAGTGCATTTGCGCCAAACTGTATAAACTCAGAAACCAGAACCTGAATTTCATCATCTATCCCCGCACCCTGGTTAACGAGAACAAATGGCGTGCCTCCCGCTACGGGATCGACGGCCAGCTGATCGACTTCGGCAAGGAAGAAGAAGTCAATACCCGGGTACTCATCTACGAGCTGCTCGATTTCGTAGATGACGTCGTGGATGACCTGGGTTGCCGCCATGCCCTCGGCAATATCCAGAAAATGCTCGACAAGGGCACCGGGGCAGACAGGCAGTTAAAAGTGTATGAGTCTACCAAAAACCTGGTTTCCGTAGCAGATTATATCCACGATTCGTTTCTTGCCCCCCTGTAATAAGCGGGATAGTCCACCACATTTGCCCTCTTCAGACAGGCAGATTTCCGGGGGAAATATACCTTTTCACACCCCTTCGGCGTTTATACTCAGCCGGTTTCCGTTCAATTACCCTGAAAATCTTAATTTTACGCCGTTGATATATGCCCGCCCAGAAAAGAATTAGAGTAGCAATCCTGGACCTTTATGAGGGCGTTCCTAACCAGGGGATGCGTTGTATCAGGGAGATCCTAAACCAGTATGGTGAGTCCAACGGACTTGACCTTCATTGGGATGAGTTTGAAGTGCGCCTGCAAAACCAGGTGCCGGACATGACGTACGACATCTATATTTCCAGCGGTGGGCCAGGCAGTCCCCTCGAAAGCATCGGCAGTGAATGGGAAAAACAATATTTTCACTGGTTACACCAGGTAGAACGTTGGAATGCCGATGCCGGTAACTCCCTCAAAAAGCACGTATTTTTTATCTGCCACTCCTTCCAGCTGGTATGCAGACATTATAAGATCGCCCATGTAACCAAGCGAAAATCCACGGCATTCGGGGTTTTCCCGGTCCATCGGCTGCATGAAGCCTCGGACGAGAACGTATTCGCCGGATTGAACGATCCCTTTTATGGAGTGGATTCGAGGGATTTCCAGGTTATCCAGCCAAACCATAACAGGCTGCGCGAAATGGGTGCGAGGTTGCTTTGCATCGAAAAAGATCGCCCGCACGTGGCACTCGAAAGAGCCATTATGGCGGTCCGCTTCTCCGATTACATGATTGGCACCCAGTTCCACCCCGAGGCCGATGCCATCGGTATGAGCATGTACCTTCAAACGGAAGAGAAAAAGAAAACCGTCATCGAAAGCCATGGTTTTGAAAAGTGGGAATCGATGATTGCACACCTCAATGACCCCGACAAAATCCTCTGGACCTATTCCCATATCCTTCCCAATTTCCTGAATGAAGCGGTTGAACAATTCCAGGAAGTGGAGAGCTGGCAATTGTAGTATTTGCGGTTAAATGGACGGGCGCCCATATCCCAACACGCCAATCCGCTAATTTCCTTATCTTGACAGCCAATCCTGTAAACAATGGTTCCGCAACTTCGGAAACAGTTCAACGACGCATTCACGATTGAAAAATATCAACGCTTCCTGGAGGATCTGCACAGCAGGCATACCGGGGCGATCGAATTCCGAATTTCGGAAACACCGATTTTCATTCCACGGGATTTCGGACAAAAGATCATCGATTGCTGCGAACATATCATCGACCTGATCCTCGATCCCGGTTTCGGGAAGCTTACAGACCGGGCTATCCCCGCAGGAGAAAACGTTCCCGCGGAAAACAGCCACTCACATTTCATCGCATTTGACTTTGGCATCTGCCAGAACCCGGATGGAAGTTATGAACCACAGTTGATCGAAATGCAGGGATTCCCCACCCTCTTTGGATTCCAGGTCTATTACCCCGAAGTACTGGAAAGACATTTCCCGATACCAGGCGAATATTCAAATTATTTCAACGGCCTGCAAAAGGAAACTTACCTGGCAGCCTTGCGCGATGTGATTATCGGCGACCATGCGGCGGAAGAAGTGGTATTGCTGGAGATTAAACCCCATGAGCAAAAAACGCGGATCGACTTTTATTGCACGCAGGATTACCTGGGTATTGAACCCGTCTGCCTCACCGAACTGATCCAGGAAGGGAAGGCCCTGTATTACCACAAGGATGGCAGGAAAATACGAATCAAAAGGGTGTATAACCGGATTATCTTCGACGACCTTCGGGCGCAGCGGGACACACTGGGAAACATCCCCGATATCACGTCCGACCTGGATGTGGAATGGATCCCGCATCCAAATTGGTTTTACAGGATCAGCAAGTACACCCTGCCCTTTATCAGGCACCCCTACGTACCGCAAACCTTCTTCCTCAATGAGATCAAGCAATTGCCGGAAGACCTGGGACAATTCGTCCTTAAGCCGCTTTTCTCTTTTGCCGGCCAGGGTGTTGTGATCGATGTGACGCAGGATGATATCGACCGCATCAGTGACCCAGAAAACTGGATCCTGCAACGAAAGGTAAAGTATGCTGATATCATCGATACGCCGGATATACCGGCCAAGGCCGAGATCCGCATGATGTATATATGGAAAGACGGGGCATCCAGGCCCCTTCTGGCAACAAATCTTGCCCGAATGAGCAAAGGAAAGATGATTGGGGTGCGATACAACAAAGACAAAGAGTGGGTAGGCGCGAGCGTGTGCTATTTTGAAAAATGACAGTTGAAAAGTTCATGACTGTCAACCATCAAATGTTAACCGTCAACTGACTGCTATGCCACATATCAATGATATCCCTGAAAAACAACTGGTTCCCGGAATTATCGGACAGTATATCCATGGCGATAAGACCAGCTTTGGCTGGGTAACCCTGAAAGCGGGAAGCCAGTTCACTACGCACCACCATCCCCATGAGCAGGTTACCTGCATACTGGAAGGTGAACTCGAAATGGTCATCGGTGGCGTAACCAAGATCCTCACGCCGGGTATGGTGGAAGTAATCCCGGGAGGTGTCCCCCATTCCGCGGTGGTCAAAAAAGACAGTATCGTCATTGATGTATTCAGCCCGGTAAGGGAAGAATATAAGAGTTGACGGTTGTCGGTTGACTGCTTCGTCAAAATTACTTCAGCAACATTTTTTCAAGGGCCTTCATGTCGAAATCCTTTCGCCAGGCGGCATCCAGCGCAAGGGAATATGCTTTATCCTTCTCCACCCGCCAGGTGAGCAACATGAACTGGGGTTTCCATTTGTCCGGGGTTTTGAGGAAGTATGCAGGGTTCATCCTGACCAGCGTATAGCCTTTAACCGGGTCGTTGAAGAATCGGCTTTCGTTACCCAGGATGGACGTTGAGTACTCATATTCCTGCAGATAGGCCGGCTCCCCGAGTTCCGATTTGTATCTCGATTCCAGCTCCTCCACTTTTCGATAGTAATCATTGTATTGCTTATCCACCGCGGCAAGTTTTTCCTGAAGCATCTGCTCATCCGTACGGAAATCCTCCTGCAGCCTGCGTTTACGGGAATTCTTGGCATCCTGTCCCAGGCTGGACTTGTCAATTTCATCCATCTCCGCCTGCAATTCGGCGCGAAGATCCTTTTCAGGCCGGATGCGGGTGGTTCGCCTGATATCTGCCTTGTTCTTTTCCTGCGTAAACCTGATCAGTTTTTTCTGCAGGGTGTAAAATTCACCTTTGCTAACCACCTTATATGGAAGCGCATCTTTTCTTGATAAAATAACGCCATACCTTTCTGCTGAAGAGATATTACCCATCTGGTACGCCGGAAAGCCCTGTATCATGCCCGCGGAAGGCGGAATCGAATAGAGGTTTTCCCCGATTGCGTCAAAGGCAAACTGGTGCCGGAGAAAATTTTCCTGTTCAAGCGTATTAATCCCAACCCGAAAATTAGTGGCCGATTCCACCGGTTCCAGCGTTCCCTTATACGTGCAGATATAGGGATTATAATGGGTGTAGTGATCATAAGAAACGTACCCGGAATCCACTACGGAAGGTTGAACGAACATACTGAGCAATGTAGCCTTGAACCCCTTCAATTCCGGACAGGCACGCTGGATCATTCGAAGCACAGTATCCCGTTGGGCAAGCAGGTTAGCCTGTTTTGGCCGGGCGATTTTCTCGATGTCCGGATTGTACCTGAAATCTTTCCTGGATTCCAGCGACCAGGCACCTTTTACATCCTCCGGTTTCCCGGGACAGGGCTTGTTCTGCGCCATGACAGCCACGCTTGTGGCTACCATGAGCAGGCAAAAGAAGGTCTTCATGCTATATAAGGTAGCGAAACCAGGCGGAATGTACAAAACGAACCTCGAAGCCAGGGAACCTGCCATCTATGCTGTGCGAGGCATCTGAATGCAGGCTCTATTTTCCTGGTCCGCCTATTCCTCACTGACATTCTTAAGGCTGCCCAGCAGGGTATATGCGTTGGCCACAACTATTTTTTTACCCTTTAATTGCAGGGAACCTTCCAGGACCGACACATATCCTGCGTCCCGCTCCCCGATGGTAATTTCCTGCATCAGGTATGTATTAGGCGCTGTTTCTACAAACACATAGGTTTTATTCTGGTATCGCAACACGGCAGCTTCAGGAACGGCAGGTCCGCTGGCCTGGCTGGCTTCGATACGGGCGTTGAGGAACATGCCTGGCAGCAGTTGCCCGGGCTTGGTGAGAAAATGACAATGGGCAATGGCCGCCCGGTTCTCATCCACATTTTTGTTGACCAGGATCACTTCACCGGAATACTCTTTCTCCGGCTCATCTACGAAAAAGATTTTAACTCTCTGGCCAATACGCACTTTACCGAGGTCTTTTTCAAATATCGTCAGGGCGGCATGGATATCATCCGGGTTTATCAATTCAAAAAGCACATCGATGGGTTGCACATACTTTCCAACATTGACATTCACTTTTGACACATATCCGTTGGTAGGGGAATACAGGGGTACCTGCCGCGAAATCGTTGCCTCCTTTAGGTTGTCTGGATTGATCCCAATCAACCGGAGCTTCTCTGCATATCCTTTCAGCATCACTTTGTGACTCTGATAGTCAGCTTCGGCCTGTTGAAGGGTCTTGTCCGCATTCACCTTGCCTTCGTTCAATTCCCGCTGGCGTTCATATTCTTTTTCGAGGTAAGCAAGCCTTGCCTGCGTCACCAGGTAGTCCTGCTGTAATTGCACAAGCGACTGCTCCTCCATGAGTCCGATCACTTCCCCCTTACGCACATACATACCCGGAAGAAGTTTCGTAGACCGCAGGTAACCGCCCATGGGAAAACTGACGGATACCATATTTTGAGGAGGTACGTCCACCACCCCATTCACCGCTATTTCCTGGTGAATGGTTTTCTGTTCCAGCGATTCCGTGCGAATCTGCGCCTTTTCAACCTGTGCGGCCGTGAGGCTAATACTATTTTTCTCAGGAGCTTCTGGCGTAGCGGTAGCCTCGGGTTCACGGGCAGCACAGGCCTGCAGAACCCAAAAGATCGTCATGTAAAAAGTTATTCGGCTCATAATGAATTGTTTCCGGATAAATAGATGAGTTCGGCACTGGCCCGCCGCATCAGCGCTAGCGCGTCTAGATAACCAAGCCGTATTTGAATCGCCTGGTTCATGAGTAGCGTCCAGTCGATATAGGAGATATCCCCAGCCCGCAGGCTTTTTTCAGCATTCTGTATGATCTGGCTTGACAGTGCGAGACCCGTTTCACGGCCATAGAGAACGGCCGCATACTGCCGGGCATACTCTTCCTGCCACTGCAAAAGGTCGGCCTGCAACCTCCGGTACGCCGCATCCCGCTCAGCCTGGTTCACCCGGGCACTCGCCTCTCCCGCACGAATCCGTGATTTGGTGGCCGCATTGAAAATGGGTATTCCCATCGTAAACTGTCCGATGTGGAACCGGTCGCCCCCGCCGTAATATTTCTGGCTTACGCCGTCCGGGGATTGCCATCCGATAATGGAAAGATTGCTGTAACCCAGTCCAAATTCAGGACTGAGCCGGGATTTCTCCATGGCTGTCTGGGAAAGGATCAACCTGTTCTGTCCTTCGTAATACTGCAGGAAGGGGTGCGCGGAGAGCATCTGGGTATCGCGAAGGATCCGGGGTGTGCGTTCCGATTCACCGTCCACCGGCACCCATAATGCAATACTGTTGACCAGGTTACCCAGGCGGTGCTGCGCCGCGCGGAAATCATTCTGCAATTGTGCCCGTTGGAGTCTCAGCTGCTGAAGGAAGGCTTCAGCACTGCTTTTCTCCAGGGCATTGGACTCGCCGGTTTTCAACCGGAGTTCAGCGGCCTTTGCCAACCGGGCATATACTGAATCCAGCTGGGCAAGCAGGGAATCTTTCTCCACCAGCGATTGCAGGTAATAATACTGTAACCGTATTTCCCTGGCCAGTTCCAATTCCTTCCAGGCCAGGAGTCCCTGGTTGGCATACAGGCCGGACTGGTAATATTCCTTCTGGCGACTGTACACTGCGGGCATCTGGAATCCCTGGCTGATGAATATGCGGGTGTCCCGGTCGTTAGGTTTTGCCGGGAAGCCATGGCAAGCAGTGAATCCAGGCGGATGGGCGTACCGGTGGCAGTGGAATACCGGGTACCGGGTGCCGTAAGTGGTTCCTGTGCGAATCCATCCAGCCCGATCAGGATAAAAAGCATCGACAGTGCCTTCCTCGCTGAAATCCGTTCACTTCTTTTCTCAAACCACTTATACAATACCGGTAGTACCAATAATGTGAGCAGGGTAGCCGTCACGAGGCCTCCGATGACTACGGTTGCCAG
>JALOMP010000091.1 GCA_025455365.1 Chitinophagaceae bacterium
TCAGCCTGAAAACCATTCCAAAGTCGACCGGAATCGATGAAACCCTTTCAAAACCCTTTATCCCTGAGGCAAAATAACTGAACCGGACGCCAACGTCCCACCAACTGGCCAGCGACCGTGCATAAGACAATCCTGCCTGCAACGCGGTAAACCTGCCAAGACCCGAATACTGTACATGCAAGGAAAAATGGCCGGAGCGGGTAGGCAGCAAAACGGCCGCGTGCAGGTGAAGGGGAGCATCGGGCCAGGCGAATTTTTCAGATTGCACCCCAATGGAAAATTCCTGTATCGCGGCTGCGCCTGCGGGATGAAGGTTGCCCGTACATACATCGCCCGAGAGCGGTAACAAACCTGCCTCTGTAAGGAATCTTTCCGCTATACCTGATCCTGTTTGTCCCCAGCCGGTCATTCCGGACGCCATGAACAACATCCAACAGCACAAATTACCATACCACATCCCGTAAAATTGACGGATAGCCGGGATGCCTGGTGTGTTCAATAACGGGATTTGGCCTGCATTTTTCCCGCCGGTACCTTTGCGGGATGAATATTCTGGATGGAAAGCTCGTTTCGCAGGCGGTGAAATCATCGCTGCGGGTGCTGGTAGAAGAAAGGATCCAAAACGGGAAAAAAGTGCCTCACCTGGCTGCCATACTCGTAGGCAGTAACGGCGCCAGTGAAACCTACGTGGCCTCCAAAGTGAAATCGTGCGCGGAAATTGGCTTCAAATCCACCCTGATCCGCCTGCCAGAAGAAGTCAGTGAACAGGAACTGCTGTTTCATATCAACGCGCTGAACGAAGACTTCGATGTGGACGGAATCCTCGTTCAACTGCCCCTGCCCCGCCATATCAGCGAGCAGAAGGTCATTGAATCCATCTATGCGTCAAAAGACGTGGATGGATTTCATCCCGAGAGTGTGGGTCGCATGGTACAGGGATTACCCGCATATTTCCCTGCCACTCCTTATGGTATCCTGTTGCTGCTGGAACATTACAACATTGAAACCAAAGGCAAACATGCCGTGGTGATCGGACGCAGCAATATCGTGGGAAGGCCCATCAGCATATTGCTGAGTCGAAATGCATATCCAGGGAACTGTACCGTTACGGTTTGTCACTCCCATACAAAAAACCTCCAGGAGATTTGCCTGCAGGCGGATATCATTATTGCCGCCCTCGGCAAGGCTGAATTTCTCAAAGGGGATATGGTAAAGCAAGACGCTGTTGTCATAGACGTGGGGATCACCCGCGTGGAAGACCCTGCGAAAAAATCCGGGTTTAGCCTTAAGGGCGATGTGGACTTCAGTTCTGTGTCCCCCAGGTGCAGTTATATCACGCCGGTTCCTGGCGGGGTCGGTCCCATGACCATCGCGGCACTCATGAAAAACACATACCAGGCATGCCTGGCAAAGGATTGATTATGGCAACAAGCACCCCTGCACTACAGGTATCCCTTCCCGTGATGGAACATTTCTACACCCTGCAGGGCGAAGGATTCCACCAGGGCAAGGCCGCCTATTTTATCCGGCTTGGGGGATGCGACGTGGGATGCGTGTGGTGTGATGTCAAGGAAAGCTGGGACGCCGGCCGCCATCCGGATATCCCGGTCCGGCAGTTGAAGGATATGGTTTGTGCCACACCCGCAAGGATTGTTGTAATCACCGGCGGCGAACCCCTCATGCATGACCTTACGACATTGACGGGGGCCTTGCAGGAGGCCGGATTACAAACGCATATCGAAACGTCCGGCGCACATCCCCTGAGCGGTTCCTGGAACTGGATCTGCCTATCACCGAAAAAATTCAAAGCGCCCCTTCCGGAAATCGTTCAAAAAGCGGATGAACTGAAAGTGGTTATTTACAATAAATCAGATTTCAACTGGGCGGAACAGTACGCCGCCCAGGTTAAGCCTGCATGCAAACTTTACCTGCAGCCCGAATGGGACCGGTCCGCTGAAATGACTCCCCTGATCATCGACTATATCAAAGCCCACCCGCAATGGGAACTGTCTTTGCAAATACATAAGTATATACATGTTCCGTAGATACGTTGTCTGTTGTCAACCGACAATCAAAATATTCTGATCCTCAAAACGTTATATATCCCATGAAACCCCTCATCCTCTGTTGCCTCCTCTTCATCTATTCCTGTTCCACCCGAAGCCAGGGTTACGATCCCGGCAAAGTGAACAAGAAGGCAACCCAATTCTACAGCCAGGCGATTCAAAAGGCTGAAGATGGCAAGTACCTGGAAGCCATCGGCCTGATGGACCAGGCATTGAAAGCAGATAAGAACTTCGTTGATGCATACCTGTCGAAAGCGGGAC
This sequence comes from Chitinophagaceae bacterium, assembly GCA_025455365.1. Taxonomy (GTDB): domain Bacteria; phylum Bacteroidota; class Bacteroidia; order Chitinophagales; family Chitinophagaceae; genus Pollutibacter. Next base: position 2,328 of record JALOMP010000091.1, read on the forward strand.
TCTATGGCGAATTGAAAAATTACAGCCTGTCGATCGAGAATTATGAAAAGGCATTTGCACTGGATCCGAAATACAGTCACGACTACAAACTCCCCTACTCCATCAACCTGGCCGGCAAGGGTGAATTCAGCAAGGCCCTGGCTGCTGTTGATGAATTCCTCGCTGATCCTGCTTTAGGTGAAACAAGTCGCAAAGCAGCCGCTTACCGTCGCAAGTCCTATGTCTTCGCCATTGAAAAAGAATCAAGCCTGAAGTCTTCCGGTTATGTATTTGCCCCACGCAATATGGGTCCGGCCGTGAACTCGGAGGTTTCAGAATATTATCCGGCGCTCACGATCGACGGCAAAACGCTCATCTATACCCGAAGGGTTCGGAATTTCAATGAAGACTTCTTCGAAAGCCGGTTCGAGAACGGCCAGTGGAATACGTCGGAGAGCCTGAGCGGCAATATCAATTCAGAGCAAAATGAGGGCGCGCAAACGATCTCCCAGGATGGGCAGCTATTGGTTTTTACCGGGTGCAACTTCCCGGATGGATATGGGAATTGCGACCTGTATTTTTCGATCCTGACGAGACAGGGATGGAGCTTGCCGAAGAACATGGGTCCAAACATCAATACGGAATTCTGGGAATCCGCACCCTGTCTTTCCCCCGACAAACGCGACCTTTATTTTGCCAGTCGCGATCCCGCTGGTTACGGCGGTATTGACCTTTATGTTACGCATCGACTGCCCAACGGCCAATGGAGCGATCCTGAAAACCTGGGGCCTGGTATCAATACGGCGGGAGATGAATCCTGTCCTTTTATCCACGCGGACAACCAGACTTTGTATTTCACTTCCAATTTCTGGCAGGGATATGGCGGGGATGACCTGTTCCTGGTGCGGCGCCAGCCCAATGGCACCTGGGGCGAACCGGAAAATCTCGGTTTCCCAATCAATACCATTGAAAACGAAGGCAGCCTCGTCATCGCCGCAGATGGAAGAACCGCGTATTACGCCAGCGACCGGGACGATTCCCGCGGAGGACTGGATATTTACACCTTTGAAATGCGTGAAGGTGTCCGACCCCTTCGGACCCTGTGGGTGGAAGGAAAGGTATACGACAAGAAAACAAGTGGTGGGCTGCCATCCGCGGTGGAATTGGTGGACCTGTCAACAGGCCAGGCGCTGAGCCGTGTGCAAACAGATGAAGACGGCCGTTACCTGGTCACTTTGCCGGTTGGCAAGGATTATCTCTTCAACGTGAACCGGAAGGGATATCTTTTCTACTCCGGTAATTTTCCGCTTCGCGATAAAACGCCGGACTCCACCTATCGCATCGACATACCTCTCCAACCCATTGAGGTGAATGCGGCCGTGGAACTGAAAAACATATTTTTCGCCACCAATTCCTATACGCTACAGCCCGCATCCACCGCGGAACTGGATATCCTCGTCAAACTTCTGAATGATAACCCGGGGTTGAAAATCCGCATTAACGGCCATACAGACAATGTGGGTAAGGCCGCGGACAATCTAACGTTGTCGAATAACCGGTCGAAGGCCGTGGTGGATTATCTGACTTCAAAAGGCATTGCAGCAGACCGCCTGAGCAGCAAAGGATTTGGTGCCACCGCGCCGGTTGCAGATAACAATACCGAAGAAGGAAGGGCCCGCAACCGTCGCACGGAACTGCAGGTCATCGCCCTTTAAAAAAAAAGACCCGCATCGCGGATCAATTTGTGCCCGGAAAACCTCTCCCGGAGAGAGCCGGCCGGTACTCATCCAGTGATGAAAAAGTTGCCATCTTTTTAAATTCAAACCAGTTTCACGGCGGTTACGGGTGATTAATAACCAGTTTCAACTGTCATTCCACCGTTTATACGTTCGGCCATATGCATAACATGCGTCATGAATGCAGACGAACTGCCCTGGCTCATCGCCCTGACCCAGGTACCGCACATCGGGCCGGTGCATGCCCGCCAGCTCCTGCAACACAAAGGCAGCGCAAAGGATATTTTCAGAAGCAGTCGCAGGGAGCTTGAGTCCATTCCCGGCATCGGATCGGTCCGGGCCCAAAACATTCGCCAATGGAAGGATTTCGTGCAGGCCGAAAAGGAAATACGGTTCATGGAAAAATACCGGATCAGGGCATTGGCCATGGGGGATCCGGAATATCCGCAACGCCTGTTGCATTGCTATGATGCCCCCGTCTTACTGTATTACCGCGGATCCGCGCTGCTCAATAACCTGAAAACCATCAGCATCATCGGTACCCGGACGCCTGCAGAATATGGCAAGGATCGCGTCCGGGACCTGTTGCTTTCCCTCGCACCGCATGCACCGCTGATCCTGAGCGGGCTCGCCTATGGCATTGACACGCTTGCGCATAAGCATGCCCTGAAGAACGGGCTGGAGACCGTGGGTATCCTGGCTCATGGGCTGGACCGGATCTATCCACAGGCAAACAAGGGACTGGCCAGGGAGATGATGGAACAGGGAGGATTGCTCACCGATTTTCCCAGCGGCACCAATCCTGATGCGGTTAATTTTCCCCGTCGAAACCGGATTGTGGCGGGGATGTCTGACGCAGTCATCGTGGTGGAAACGGGGATTAAGGGCGGAAGCATGATCACGGCCAGCCTCGCCGGTGGCTATAACCGGGAAGTCTTTGCCTTACCCGGACGTATAACCGACCCTAAAAGCGAGGGCTGCCATGTGCTCATCGCCCAGCACCAGGCACAATTGCTGCATGATCCGGAGCAGGTTGCGGAATCCCTGAACTGGAACAGGCCGGGCATGGTATCGAAGAAGCAGGCAGTATTGCAATTGGTACACCTGGGTGAAACTGAAAAAGCAGTACTGGAATATATCCGGGATAAGGTTAACGCATCACTGGATGAAATCCAGCAACATGCCGGTTACCCGCCGGGGGAAACGGCCGGAGTACTGCTTTCACTGGAAATGCAACATTTGATCGTTCCAATGCCCGGCAAGCGGTACCGGATCCGGTGAAAATGCTTATGCCGGGACGGAAGATCCCCCTCCAGGGGCTAAGGTTATGTTAAAGGGATGTGGAAACCTTAAAAAAACGGGATTCATTTCCCTTCCCTATCTTTGCACATGGCATCAAGAATTAATCCCTCCAAAGAAGCAATTCTCGCGAAATTTTTCGGTGAAGGCCTGACCTTCGACGACGTCCTCCTGGTTCCCGCGTATTCCCAGGTCCTCCCCAGGGAAGTCAATATCCAGTCTCGCATTACCCGCAATATCCAGCTAAACGTACCGCTGATTTCCGCCGCCATGGATACGGTGACGGAAGCCCAGATGGCGATGGCCCTGGCAAGGGTGGGAGGTATCGGGATACTGCATAAGAACATGTCGATCGACCAGCAGGCCGAGGAGGTACGAAAGGTGAAACGCAGTGAAAGCGGTCTTATCATTGACCCGATTACCCTTCGGGAAGAGGCCACCATCGGCGATGCGCTGAAACTGATGAAGGAAAACAAAATCGGTGGCATTCCCATCGTCAACAATGGCGGCAAACTGGTGGGCATCCTGACCAACCGCGACCTCCGTTTTGAAACCAACAAGAAAAGGAAGGTGAGCGAGGTGATGACCCGTGAAAAACTGGTGACCGCACCAGAGGGGACCGATCTAAAGAAAGCGGAGAAAATCCTGCAGAAATACAAGATCGAAAAACTGCCGGTGGTAGGCAGGGACGGAAAACTGATCGGGCTGATTACCTACCGCGATATCATTCAATTGCAAAGCCATCCGCATGCGGCAAAGGATGAATTCGGGCGACTACGCGTAGGCGCCGCGCTCGGCATCACGCGTGACATGCTGGACCGGGCGGCAGCCCTGCAACAACACGGCGTGGACGTGGTTTGCCTCGACAGTGCACATGGACATACCAAGGGCGTCATCGAAGCGCTCAAATCCGTGAAGAAAAATATCAAAAATCTCCAGGTGGTAGCCGGCAATATCGGAACAGCCGAAGGAGCGAAGGCCCTGGCTGACGCTGGTGCCGATGGCGTAAAAGTGGGGATCGGGCCCGGCTCGATCTGCACCACGCGGATCGTGGCCGGCGCAGGCGTTCCACAGATCACCGCCATCATGGAAGCCGCCTATGCCCTCAAGAAAACCGATGTGCCACTGATTGCCGATGGCGGCATCCGATATACGGGCGATATCGTGAAAGCCCTGGCCGCCGGCGCCTCTTCCGTGATGATGGGAAGTGTTTTTGCAGGCGTGGAAGAAAGCCCCGGCGATACAATTATCTATGAAGGACGCAAATTCAAACAATACCGCGGCATGGGTTCCATCGGGGCCATGCAACAGGGCAGCAGCGACCGTTATTTCCAGGACGTGGAAGACGATATCAAGAAACTCGTTCCAGAAGGCATCGAAGGACGTGTCCCCTATAAAGGGCACCTGAGCGAAGTGGTTGCGCAATATGTGGGAGGCCTTCGGGCCGGCATGGGATACTGCGGCGCCAAGGACATTTCCGTCCTGCAACAAGCCAAGTTTGTCAGGATCACCAACGCAGGCATGAAAGAAAGCCATGCGCATGATGTGGTTATCACGAGAGAAGCACCCAACTATAGCAGGTGAAATATAAAAAAGTGAAAAGTTAACAGTGAAAGGTGAAAAGTAAAATGGTTATGGGTAAACCTATGAATCGATTGATGAGACTAAGTTTCCTGACACTTTTCACCTTACACTTTTCCCTTTTCACCTTCTCCCAGTCCGACTCCTGCACCCTGCGGATCAGCCTGCTTACCTGCAGTCCCGGCACGGAACTGTATTCAACTTTCGGGCACAGCGCGCTCCGCGTCATTGACCCGGCCGCCGGAACGGACATCGTGTACAACTATGGGGTCTTTGATTTTTATGACCCGCAGTTTTACGCAAAATTCGTAAGGGGTAAACTGCTTTACTACCTCGACCAGGAAGCATTCCCCGATTTCCTCTATGCCTACCAGCGGGAAAACCGCAGTGTGGTTGAGCAGGTACTGGAACTGGACTGTAAAGAGAAGACGGCCATGCAAGAATTTCTGTTCAACAATATCCGGCCGGAGAATCGCAGCTATAAGTATGATTTCCTGTTCGACAATTGTACCACCCGCCTGCGCGACCTCATTCTTACACAACAGGGAAAGACCTATCAGACCGGGAATATAATTGGCGATCAATCCAGGAGTTTCCGTGATCATATCCACTACTACCTCGATATGAATAAAATGCCCTGGAGCAAACTGGGTATCGATATCCTGCTGGGGAGTAAACTGGACCGGCCCATGACAAATGCTGAGGCCATGTTCCTTCCCGATTACCTGGAAAAAGGGCTTGACAGCAGTAGCACCAACACCAGCCTGGTGCGCCAGAAAACGACCCTTTTCCAGCGCGACGAACATGCCGGGAGCAACGCTGGATTCCCCCTTTCGCCCAAAATGCTGGGTTGGTTTCTCTTTGGCCTGGCCGTTTTCTGCACCTACCACCCGCACAAGATTTCGAAGAAAATCCTGGCCGGCATAGACTTCACATTATTTCTCCTTACGGGCCTGGTGGGCATCCTGCTGGTCTTCATGTGGACGGGAACGGACCACCTCGTTTGCCGGAACAACCTGAACCTGCTCTGGGCCCTGCCCACACATACGCTGGCCGCCTTTTTTACCGGGTCTCGCCGAACTGGCTGGAAAACCTATTATCTTGTTACGGCTGCGATCGCTGCATTGCTCATTGTAACCTGGCCTTTTCTACCGCAACAACTGAACACTGCCTTGATGCCATTTGTATTAATCATTGCGATCAGGTCATGGATGTTATCTGGCAGACAAAACGGAGCGATATGGAAAAAAGCATCTTCTTCCGCGGCACGAAACTGAGTTACACGATCCATGGTCATGGGCATCCGGTTGTACTACTGCACGGATTCGGGGAAGACAGCAGCATCTGGGAATTCCAGGTGGAAGCGCTCAGGGACCACGCTATGGTCATCACGCCAGACCTGGCCGGCAGTGGCCGATCCGGGTGGCCTGAAACGGCAGCCGGGTTCCTGACATTGGAAGACCATGCCGAATCGGTACTCGAAATCTTACACAAAGAACAGATTGAAAACTGTATCCTGATCGGCCACAGCATGGGCGGATACATCGCACTTGCGTTTGCGGAAAGGTATCCCGAGCGGCTTAAGGCCCTGGGGCTTTTCCACTCCACGGCGTCGGCAGACAGTGAAGAGAAAAAACTTGTTCGGCAGAAAGGCATTGAATTCACCCGTGAACAGGGCGCCGGAAAATTCCTCGCACAGGTAATACCCAACCTGTACGGCGAAGCATACAAGACCGCGCACCCGGAGGCGCTAGCCCGTCATATCGCCCTTGCCCAGTCTTTTTCCAGGGATGCCGTCATTGGCTATTATAAAGCCATGATGCAAAGGCCTGACCGCAAATCCGTTCTGCAAAACTTTGCAAAACCCGTTCTCTTTATTATGGGCGAAGAGGATAAAACAGTACTTTTACAAGAGACCCTTCCCCAAAGCCACCTTGCACAGGAAAGTCACGTATTCATCTTGAAGCAGGTGGCGCATATGGGGATGCGGGAAGATCCGTCGCAGGCCAATGCCGCGTTGCTGGGGTTCCTGTCTCATGTAAATGAAAACTAGGGTGAAAAAACTCATTGCCGCCATCCTCTTCCTCGTCGGGTTAAACCTATCCACCGAAGCCAGGCATATCGCCGGTGGTGAAATGTCTTATGTGTACCTGGGCATTGGCTCTAATGCAAATTCAGGCCGATACAAAATCATCGTTGATTGGTCTGAGCGATTTAAACAGATGATGCCGCATATATTGAACGTCCCCAAATTTGAAGGAGTTCGAATTCATTGGGGAAATTCCGATAAAGATACTGACGGATGCCCTTTGGTCGGGAAGTCAAAAGGCGTAGATATGATCTTTGAAAGCCGTAAAGCCTACGACGAGTTATTTCCAAAAATTTCCGATATGTGCGCCAAGGAAGACGTTTACATCGACATTGTCGGCGGAACTAAGAAGGAAGACTTTACGACATGACGGAGCGGCGTTTCGTTTGTGTATTGCTAG
>JALOMP010000092.1 GCA_025455365.1 Chitinophagaceae bacterium
AAGGATACGGAAGAGATCCGGTCGATCAAAGGCATGATCCGCCGCACAGAAGCACGTGCCACCTGCCGGTACGTAGGTATCAAGGATGAGAACATCCATTTCATGAACCTGCCTTTCTATGAAACAGGGCTCATCGAAAAAAACCCACCCGGTGAAGAGGATATCCAGATCCATATGGACCTGATCCGGGAAGTGAAGCCGCACCAGATTTTCGCGGCGGGAGATTTCGCGGATCCGCATGGGACACATAAGGTTTGTTTCGATATCATGATTGAAGCATTGCGCCGACTGAAGGCTGCCAATGACCCTTCGGTGGCTGAATGCTGGCTATGGCTGTACCGGGGTGCCTGGGCGGAATGGGATATCTGGGATATCGAAATGGCCATCCCGATGGCGCCGGACCAGGTTATTGAAAAGCGGAACGGGATATTCATCCACCAGAGCCAGAAGGACGGCGTGGTGTTCCAGGGAACCGATTCCCGGGAATTCTGGGAAAGGGCCGAGGAAAGAAATTCGGCCACGGCCGACCTCTACGATAAGTTGGGCCTGCCCAAGTATGCGGCGATGGAAGCTTTCGTCCGCTGGGACTATTGACCCTGCCCGGAGGCATCTTTCCTAACCCGGCATCAGCCTGAAAAAAGAAATACCCACAGGTGACATTAATGGGAAAATGGCTATATTTGCAACCCCATTACGGTCCCGTAGCTCAATTGAATAGAGCATCTGACTACGGATCAGAAGGTTTCAGGTTTGAATCCTGACGGGATCACAAAACCTCCGCTTCGGCAGGGGTTTTTTTTTATGCCAGGACTGAATACAAAAGCCAGCCCCTATCCAAATCGGCACTCATCCAGCATCACACCCCCCTGGGATATTATAGCCTAGCAGCATATTCCGGTTTCCAGGATCGATCCACAAAGACCAGCCTGGCATATCGCCACAATATTTTACGCGAACTTTTTGGGCGGCTTTTACCATCCGAATGTGTTGACAGACAATCTTTTCCAAGGTCAAACGACCTGGTTTTCACAGGATATACACCTCACAAACCATCCGGCAAGGCTGTTAACAACTTTTAGGAATAACATTTATAGCAATTACTTAACTTTAAATTGTTATATGACGCCGCTCCTCCGAGATCATCAAGATTAGCCTTCCTCAAATCTCTGGTACCATAAAAATAACTCCGTAACCCGGCTGCAGGAATTCCTATGCAATGCTAACTCGCTATGATTATGGAACGATTACAAGAATTTATCCAGATTGAGGGAAGCCGGCGACCATCAGCAGATCCGGTTATCAGCAAACGACTCATCCATGGCAAACCGGAAACGGTATTTACCTGGTTGATAGTCATTATTGGTGTATTGCTGCTGACAAACCTCCTATTGCAGGGTATTGCCTTTTCTTTCCATGAACTGCATTTTAAGGGCATGAACCGGCTCCTGAATATGTTCAATGTAGATATGGAACAAAATATTCCCAGTATCTTCTCCTTTACCCTTTTGCTCTTCGCATCCATGTTGCTGGGCGTATTGGCCATGTCTGAAATACCAGGTAAATCCGCAAGGATCAAACAATCCTGGTGGGTGCTGGCCGTGGTATTCTACTACCTTGCTATAGATGAACTCATAGAAATACATGAATTCATGGCCATATTCCTGCGAAACAAGTATCATCTCAGTGGAATATTCTGGTATGCATGGGTTATCCCGTTCGGCCTGGGACTGGTGTTTCTGGCTGTCTTTTTCTACAGGTTTATTTTCTTTGATCTGCCTTCCAGAACAAAAAAACTTTTTCTTCTTTCAGCGGCTACCTATGTCTTCGGCGCACTCGTTGTGGAAATGGCGGGAGGCTGGTATTTTACACATTACGGGAGTAACAATTATACATGGATTATCCTAACCTCCATCGAAGAAGGGCTTGAAATGGTCGGCACGGCCAGCTTCATCTATGCATTGATGGACTATATCAGGAATCATACAGGTCCAATCACGGCAAAATTAGACGGGTAACGGAATACGGTGTGTGGAAAGAGACCGACTTTTACGTACGCATTGAACGTATAAAATAAAAGGTGCGTACACCGTCAATACATTCTCCTGATGACATAGGTCACATTTTCTACAAACCTCGCTCATTGGTTACAGCATGTTCGTTGGGTTAAATTATGGCTCCTTCAAACGGATAGAAGGTGTATGTAAAAACCTCTGCCATGAACCCTGAATCACCCATAAAAAAACCGCAAAAGGCGCCCCCCGAAATTCCAACACCCACACCGGAAGTCAGGCCTCCGGAAGAACCGGAGATTCCCATAGCACCGGAGGAAGAACCGGACATCATGCCCGAGGAGGATCCGTTTGAAACGCCTCCCATTGAAATACCTCCACCCGGCGAAGGACCATAAGTTTATTCGTATATTTCGGTGCGAGTTCAACGCACACATGCACATGATCAACAGACTAACTGCGGCAATCCTGCTTTGCCTTGCGGCCTGCCTGCCTGCTGGCTACGTCATATCCCAAACCAACACGCATGATCCGTCTAACAACGTAAAGACATGGTGGAAAGAAGCCATCGTCTACCAGGTATACCCCAGGAGTTTCCAGGACAGTGATGGCGACGGGATCGGCGACCTGAAGGGCATCATCTCCCGGCTCGACTATATAAAAAGCCTGGGCGTCAATACCGTCTGGCTGAATCCCATCTACAGTTCACCGAATGACGATAATGGATATGATGTCAGCGATTATCGCAACATCATGAAGGACTTCGGGACCATGGAGGACTTTGACAGGCTGTTGAAGGAGATGCACGCGCGCGGGCTGAAACTGGTCATGGACCTGGTGGTGAACCACAGCAGCGATGAGCATGCATGGTTTACACAAAGCCGCAGTTCCAGGAACAGCCCCTACCGGAAGTATTACCACTGGTGGCCAGCCGAAAAAGGAAAACCGCCATACCGGTACAGTCTTTTCGATATTAACAACGACGCCTGGCTCTATGATTCCCTGACAAATGCATACTACCTGCATTATTTTTCGCGCAAACAGCCAGACTTGAACTGGGAGAACCCCCAGGTACGGAAAGAGATCCATGACATCATGAAATTCTGGGCGGATAAAGGCATCGATGGTTTCCGGCTGGATGCCTTCGGCTTTGCCGCCAAGGACACAACATTCCCCCATTTCCCGGCCGGGTTTGAAAAAAACTTCATGAAGTACTATTCCATGCAGGGTAACCTGCACGGATACCTGCAGGAAATGAACCAGGAAGTTCTCAGCAAGTATGACGTCATGAGTGTAGCGGAAGGTGCCGGGAATACATTTGAAGACGCCCATAACCTGGTGGATGAAGACAGGCATGAGTTGAATATGGCTTATGCCTTCGACGGGGTTGACATTGCCAAGATGGAAGGCTACAGCCTGCTGCGGTTCAAGGAGGTTTTCAGTCGCTGGGACAGTGCATTTGCGGAGAAAGGGTGGCTTTCCATTTACCTCGCCAACCACGACCAGGCCCGGATGGTCAGCCGGTTTGGCAATGACAGTCCCGAATTCCGCGAACTTTCATCCAAAATGCTGACCACCTTTATCATGACGATGCGCGGCACTCCCTACTATTACAACGGCGATGAACTGGGCATGACCAACGCGGGTTTTGAGCGAATAGAGGACTACCGGGACATGCCAACCATGAACCAATACCAGGCGTTGAAAAATAAGGGGGGCGATATCGCGGCTTTCCTCAAGCGTCTCCAGTTCGAATGCCGGGATAATGGCCGCACCCCGTTCCAGTGGAGTGGAAAGCCCAACGCAGGATTCACCACCGGTACACCCTGGATCGGGTTGAACAAAAACTATGCACAGTTGAATGCAGAGGCCCAGGAAAAAGACCCGCAATCCGTTTTACACTATTTCCGCAGAATCGTTAAACTCCGAAGGGACAACCCCCTCCTTGTGAATGGCAGGTATGCTTTGCTGGATAAAAGCAATCCGGATGTATATACCTATACCCGGGAACTGAATGGGAAAAAATGGCTGATCATGTTAAACTTTTCTGGTAAACCCGCAAAGGCCCATACCGGGCTCGCCCTTTCCGGCGGCAAGGTTGTGATGGGGAACTACCCTACTCCTTCGCGCAATGAAAATCTCCGACCCTATGAGGCCGTGATCATATCACTGTAAAGAGCATTACGCCGTCCTCCTGTAGGCTGTATGGGGAAGCCATGGGGCGTTAAAATCTACAGCGGAATATTCCCATGCTTTTTTCGTGGTCGCTTGGCCACTTTATTTTCAAGCATGGCGAAGGCTTTGATGAGTTTACGCCGGGTTTCCCGTGGTTCGATCACTTCGTCAATAAATCCCCTTTCCGCGGCCTGGTACGGCGTAGCGAATTTCTCCGCGTATTCCTTTTCCTTCTCCAGCAGTTTTTGTGCCGGGTCTTCCGCTTCTGAAATTTCCTTCTTGAAGATGATTTCACTCGCGCCTTTCGCCCCCATCACGGCGATCTCCGCCGATGGCCAGGCGTAGTTCATGTCCGCGCCGATATGCTTGGAATTCATCACGTCATAGGCGCCGCCGTAAGCCTTACGCGTGATCACCGTACAACGGGGTACGGTTGCTTCGCTGAATGCATACAAGAGCTTGGCACCGTTTGTGATGATGCCATGCCATTCCTGGTCGGTGCCGGGCAGGAATCCCGGAACGTCTACGAACACAAGGAGGGGAATATTGAAGCAATCGCAGAACCGCGTGAAGCGTGCCCCCTTGCGGGAACTTTCAATATCCAGTACGCCGGCAAGGCTTTGCGGCTGGTTTGCAACGATGCCGATGCAGCGTCCCGCGAGCCTCGCGAACCCAACAACAATATTGTCTGCATAGTCTTTGTGTATTTCCAGGAAAGACTCCTTGTCACAGACGCCCTTTATCACCTCGCGCATATCATAGGGCTGATTGGGGCTGTCCGGCACAATGCTTTCCAGTTCCTCCCGGATCTCATCGCCCAATTCGTACGGATACTTGGGCGGTATGTCCTCGCAGTTCTGGGGCATGTAACCCAGCATTCGCTTCACCTGGTTGATACAGTCCACGTCATTCACCGCCGTCAGGTGGGTGACGCCACTTTTAGTGGAGTGCGTGGACGCGCCGCCGAGTTCTTCCGAACTTACCTCCTCATTGGTCACCGTTTTAACCACGTTGGGACCCGTCACAAACATGTAACTGGTATTCTCAACCATAATCGTAAAGTCCGTCATGGCGGGAGAATACACCGCACCGCCTGCACATGGCCCCATGATGGCCGATATCTGGGGAATGACACCTGAAGCCTGGACGTTCCGGAAAAAAATATCCGCATAGCCTCCGAGCGAACGAACGCCTTCCTGGATACGTGCGCCACCCGAATCGTTCAGGCCAATAACCGGCGCCCCCGTTTTCATGGCAAAGTCCATGATCTTGCAGATTTTTTCAGCATGCGTTTCAGAAAGCGCTCCACCAAAGACGGTAAAGTCCTGGGCATATACATATACCAGCCTTCCGTTCACTGTTCCGTACCCCGTAATAACGCCGTCACCATAGTACTGCTGGTCTTCCATGCCAAAATCCTTGGTGCGGTGCGTTACCAACGCGCCGATTTCTTCAAAGGAGCCGGGGTCCATGAGGAGCATGACCCGTTCCCGGGCCGTCAGTTTGCCTTTCTTATGCTGGGCGATGATGCGGTTGGTGCCTCCGCCGAGTTTGCCTTCTTCCAGTTTAGCGAGCAGCAATTCCACTTTCGGTTTCATATCGATCGGGTTGGTCAGAATTCAGTTTGAATGTTGATCTAATGTGCCAGCCTTCGCTTCCAGCTGGTTGTTTTGTTTTCAACGGGCTTGAGCTGCCGGGACAGATGCTCCCAATATTTAACGGCGGCCAGGGCAGCCAGGTAAGCATTCGCTTTTTGCTTCTCGCGGATCAGGTCTGGCGTGTAATACTTGCCAACAAAATGCGTATCAAAATGCCCGCTGATAAAAGCATCATGCTCCAGTACAAATGTCCCGAAAGGCAGGGTGGTTGCCACGCCCTCAATCTTATATTCCTGGATGGCCTGCCTTAATTTCTGTATGGCCTCGGTCCGGTCTTTTCCGTGGACAGCCAGTTTGGCAATCATGGGGTCATAATAAATAGGAATGGTCATACCCTCTTCATACCCGTCGTCCACCCGGATACCCTCACCCACCGGCTTTACATATTTTGTGAGTGTGCCAATAGATGGAAGAAATTTATTCAGCGGATCCTCGGCGTACACCCGCAATTCAATAGCATGCCCGTTGATCTTCAAATCATCCTGCGTAAAGCCGAGTTTTTCACCGCGCGCAATTTTGATCTGCTCTTCCACCAGGTCGATCCCGGTGATCATTTCCGTGACAGGATGTTCCACCTGCAGCCTTGTGTTCATTTCCAGGAAATAGAAATTGAGCTTATCATCCATCAGGAATTCCACGGTACCGGTGCTGGTATAGTTGCATGATTTGGCAACCATGACCGCGGCTTCACCCATTTTTTTCCTTATTTCAGGGGTCAGGACAGAAGAAGGAGATTCTTCCACAACCTTCTGGTGGCGGCGCTGTATGCTGCACTCGCGTTCGAACAGGTGAACGGTGTTTCCGAACTTGTCTGCCAGCACCTGGATCTCCACATGCCGGGGTGAGCTTACGTACTTCTCAATAAATACGGACCCGTCGCCAAAGGCGGAACGGGCCTCGCTGATCGCTCTCTGCATCTGTTCTTCCAGGTCGGCTTCTTTTTCCACAATCCGCATCCCCTTTCCGCCGCCGCCGGCGCTGGCTTTAATCAAAACCGGGTAGCCTACTTTTTGGGCGATCTCCTTTGCCACCGCTACATCCTCAATCGCCTCATCGATACCGGGCACCATGGGTATATGGTACCCCTTCACGCACTCCTTGGCGGCCAGCTTTGACCCCATGATCCGCATGGCTTCCGGCCCCGGGCCGATAAACGCGATACCGGCATCTTCCACTTTCCGGGCAAAGTCCGCATTCTCACTGAGGAAACCATAACCGGGATGGATGCCATCAACGCCCAGTTCGCGACAAATGGCGATGATCTTATCGCCGTTCAGGTAACTCTGGCTGGAAGGCGCCGGGCCGAGGCAGACAGCTTCGTCGGCAAACAAAACATGGGGCGACTGGCGATCAACCTCTGAATAAACGGCCACCGACCGGATGCCCATCCTGCGTATGGTACGCATAATCCTGAGGGCTATTTCACCGCGGTTGGCTACAAGTATTTTTTTCATCTGGCGATTGTTTGCGATCAATGTTGAACCTATACCCTCTTCCCTATTCCAGTTCCACGAGTACCTGCCCTTTCTCCACGGCCTGCCCTTTCCGGATGTGTACGGCTTTGATCTTCGCGTTGGTATGAATCATGATGCTGTTCTCCATTTTCATGGCTTCCAGGATCAGGATCTTTTCACCCTCTACAACCTCCTGTCCCACGTCCACGTGTATGTCCAGAACCAACCCCGGCATGGGCGCTTTGATTTCCTTGACCTGCCGGGTTGAAACCGCGCTGAAGCCCAGTTTGTCCAGCATCTGGTCCAGTTCGTCCCGTATCTCTGTGGTAAATGCTTCCCCGTCCACTTCCAGTTTTATTTTCTTGCCGGTGGTATCCGCCTCCAGCAATTCAATTTTCACGGAACGGTTATCCTTGATCAGGTGGAATGCGGAGTCTGACTTTCGGATGATATCGGCCTGTGCTATTTCTTCCGGCGTCAGGTTAAACTCAAAATCGCCAACCTTAACGGCAAGATTCTTTTCCGGGCTACCCATGGTGTATCATTGATTGAAATAAGTACGAACTGCACAAACGGCAGGAGCGGCATCACATGAAGATATCAATAAAAAATTATGATTTTACACATCCATATGAACAAGTGACATAACAAGTTGTCAAATGATAACTAATCTCTTTACCTTCCGTTATTACTAACTCAAAATCCTAGTTATGGCAACCAAGAGAACCGTTCTCCGGAGTTCTGCAGGCAAAAAACTCTATGCCGTCCGCAACGCGGATGGAACCTTTAAGGACATCCAGGACTATGCAAAGGCTCATGCAGCCGACATTCGCAAAAAGTCCAAGCCAGAAGTTAAAAAAGCGGCAGAAACGGCTGCAAAGGCAGCGAAAAAATCTGCGCCGAAAAAAGCTGCCAAAAAAGCCGTGGCTAAAAAAGCCGTGAAGAAGGCGGTTAAAAAGGTAGCCGCTAAAAAGGCCGCTGTTAAAAAAGCCGTGAAAAAGGCTCCAGTGAAGAAAGCTTCGGTGAAAAAAGCCGTTAAAAAAGCTGCCAAAAAGAAATAGGCCGCCAATTGCCTGTCAACATTTTTTCAAGGACCGGATTCACGCCGGTCCTTTTTGTATGCCGGAAGGGGCCTATTAACTGGATTTTAATGCCAGCGGCTGCAAGAGATGGAGTATTCGCCGCCAACGTACATACGATCCTTATACCCTGTTTCAATTACAACTTCCAGTTATAACAGGCAACCAATCGAAAAAAGTAACGCATATGAACCTGTGCTAATACACTAATGATCCCCCATTGACGGAAATGACCAGTTCTTTACGGGAAGATTCCTCCACCCGACCAATAATCCTGGCCTCCACCCCCCAATGACGTGCGATGGTGAGCATATGGGCGGCAGATTCGGGACGGGTATAAATTTCCATACGGCAACCCATGTTGAATACCTGGAACATTTCCCGATCATCTGAACCGCTGGTCTGTTGGATCATGCGAAATACCGGCGGAATTTCAAAGAAGTCATCCTTCACGATGCGCATCGGACCGGGGAGGTATTTCAGGCACTTTGTCTGTCCTCCACCGCTGCAATGGATGAGCCCGTGCACTTCTTCAAAATGCCGTTCCAGGATTTCCTTGATCACCGGGGCGAAGGTTCGGGTGGGGCTCAGTAGTAGTTTACCCACATTCACCCCTTCCGGTAATATTTCCGGACTGTCCTGCAAACGATAGGGGCCAATATAGGTTACCGAAGGATCAAGTCCCGGATCGCATGACTCCGGGTACGCGGTACCGTAATCTTTGTGCAGCATATCGTGCCTTGCGCTCGTGAGGCCGTTACTGCCAATGCCGCTATTGTAAGCCTGTTCGTATACTGTTTCGCCGAAGCTGGCCAGCCCAATGATGACATCGCCGGGACGGATCTTATCGTTCGTTACCAGGCGGGAAACAGGCCAACGGGCTGTCATGGTTCCGTTTACGGCAATCGTTCGCACCACATCGCCCACATCCGCCGTTTCACCGCCGAGGTAATGGATATGAATGCCCGATTTTTTCAGATCATCGAAGATCGCCTGGGTGCCGTCAATAATTTCCTTGAGGATTTCACCCGGAAT
>JALOMP010000093.1 GCA_025455365.1 Chitinophagaceae bacterium
GACGATCCCCTGCGAATAATTTGGCCAGGTAGTAAAACCTCCGTAATTTTTAACAAAAGCAACTGGATGAAAAGCAATCTGTCAAATGTGAGGATCATCTTCCTGGCATTTGTTTTTTCATGTCTTGGAACCTTGCAATCCGTGTCACAGGATGCAGCCAAGCCGGCCGCCGATACCGCTAAAAAGGCTAAAAAGCCGAAAGATCCGAACGATTCCACGAAGAAAATCAAGCTCTTCAAGGAATCCACTCCGCTCCAGATGACCATCCTGACGGACATGCGGCAGTTGGTGGGCGAAAAGGACAAAGCGGAGTTCCAGAAAGCAACCGTTTCCCTGAAACTGCCGGACAATACGGAGTACAAGGAAACGATCGAATTGCGCGCACGGGGCAATTTCCGACGCGAATACTGTTACGTGCCTTCGCTTATGCTGAATTTTGAAGCCACTCCCGACGGCAAACTATCCAGCCTCGAAAAGCTGAAAATGGTTTCCTCATGCCGCCTGGGCAAGGTGTATGATGGGTATGTCCTGAGGGAGTATCTCTGCTACAAGATGTGGAATATCCTCACACCGATGAGTTTCCGGGTGCGTTTGATGCAGATCAACTTTACGGATAGTGAAGGCAAACGAAAACCGTATTCCTCCTACGGCTTCTTTATCGAGGATGTGGATGACATGGCCAAGCGCAACGGTTGCAGGGAAATGGAAATAAAAAAATTACATACGGAGAGGACTAACCGGAGCTTCATGACCATGGTTGCCATGTTTCAGTATATGATTGGTAACACAGACTGGTCCGTACCAGGCGATCATAACATTAAACTTATCCAGGTCAGGGACAGCGCTACTACATTGCCTTATGCGATCCCCTACGATTTTGACTATTCAGGTGTTGTGAATGCTGAATATGCGGTGCCGGACGAGCAACTGGGCACTACGTCCGTGCGGGAAAGGGTTTACCGCGGGTTCCCTCGAACCACGGAAGAAATCGCGGCTGCATGCCAGCTGTACCTTTCCAAAAAGCAGGAAATCTACGACCTGGTCCGGAACTTCGAACCCCTGGACAAAAAGGATAAAGATGATATCATCAGGTTCCTTGATGATTTTTACAAAGTTGTCAGCGACCCGGCCAGGGCAAAGCGAGAGTTTATCGACAATGCGCGGTCGCTCTAAAAAAAATCCCGGTTGAGACCGGGATTTTTTTTATGATGCATGACTGCTTATTTCGAACCTGTTTTTGATTTTTTCTCCGACTCGTACTTGGCGTAGGCTTCCGGCGTAAGCACTTCTCCTGTAATCTTGATTTCAACAGGATAGTCAATGCCTTTCAGTTTCACGAAAATGCCTTTCTCAAAAACACCCGGCGCAGCTGCATTGAAACCGGCCTTGATTTTGTCAGACTTCCCTTTCATCACGGGTTGCTGAGGCCACTGTGGCGTTGTACACCCGCAGGAAGCCGTTGCATTTTCAATAATTGCGGGAGACTCGCTGATGTTGGTGAACTCAAAATCATACGTCACAGGCACCCCTTGCTTGATCTTGCCGAAATTATGCTTCATCTCCTTGAACTTGATCACGTTTTCCGCTTTCGGTGCGGCATTCTGAGCAAAGAGTACAGTGCTGAATCCCAGGACTGTGGCGATAAGAAGTAATTTTTTCATTGTTTTTTATCAGTTTAAATTTTTAAATATCGCGATACTGGTGTTCTTTGGCGCAGGCTGGTCCGGTGTCTTCCAGACCTCACCTTTGATGGTGAGCATCTTCATCTGCCCTTTGTTATAGAAAATCGTAATTGACTTTTCAAAACTGCCTTCAGACGCCGCATTGTAACCTACGGTGATCTTCGATGTAGTACCGGGAGCGATGGGATCGCGGCTCCATTCCGGTGTAGTGCACCCGCAGGAAGCCTGGACATTCTCGAGGACAACGGGTTCCTTCCCGGTATTGGTCACTTCAAATACATGGGTGACAGGCTTACCCTGGGGAATCCTGCCAAAGGAGTGGCTTGTTTCCCGTAATGCAATTGTTTCAGGCCGGGAATTGACAGTGGTCTGGGCCCAAATATTGCCTGAAAGGGTGGAGACGACCAGGAAGAAAATAACGCTCTTCATACAAAAGTGGTTCAACCGTATAAAACGTGCCAACAAATCTACATATTGTTAACGGGAATCCGATGGGCTCCTCACATTCCTTGCTTTTTTTTAACACCATGAATTTCATGTTTAATCCTATGTATTTTCAGTTGAAAATCAATGATATATAGGTGTTTTCCACAGCCGGACGAAATTTATTGATGCCACCTGATCGTACGGTAAATTCAGGTAGTTTTGCCACTATGGAGTCAATGCTGCCCAACGATACGCCAACAACCCAGGAACTTTCTTTTGACGCTTTCCGGGAAGAAGTGTTGCGGGATTACGGCATAGCCTGTGAAAGCAGGCAAGCCAGCCTGCTCGGGCGTAAGGAAGTCCTGACCGGCAAGGCCAAGTTCGGGATTTTCGGAGATGGCAAGGAAGTGCCCCAGGTGGCCATGGCAAAGTTTTTCCGACCGGGCGATTTCTATAGTGGGTACTACCGAGACCAAACCTTTGCCTTCGCCACGGGCGTGGCCACGATCCGGGAGTTCTTTTCGCAGTTGTATGCTGACCCGGATGTACACCATGATCCACACAGCGGCGGCAGGCAGATGAACTCGCATTTCGCCAGCCCCTTCGTGGACAAGGATGGAAACTGGCTCGACCTGGTGAAGCGAAAAAACCTCGCCGCCGGGCTGGCGCCTACGGCCGGACAAATGCCCCGTGCCCTTGGATTGGCCCAGGCATCCAAAGCTTTCCGCGAGATCGGCCAATTGGCTCCCTTTACCCAACTCTCGGAAAAGGGCAATGAAGTTTGCTTTTGTACCATCGGCGATGCATCCACCAGTGAAGGCCATTTCTGGGAAACATTGAATGCGGCAGCCGTGAACCAGGTACCCCTTGCGGTATTTGTATGGGATGACGGTTATGGTATATCAGTGCCCAAGAAATACCAGACAGCCAAGGGATCCATATCAGACGCCTTACAAGGTTTCCAGAAAAAAGAGGGTACCAACGGTATTGATATTTATCGCGTGAAAGCGTGGGATTATGCGTCCCTTTGTGAGGTATTTGAGGAAGGAATTCGCAAAGTGCGTACCCGTCATACACCGGCCCTTTTCCATGTGGAAGAGGTGACGCAACCACAGGGCCATTCCACGTCAGGAAGCCATGAACGGTATAAAACCCCGGAAAGGCTGGAGTGGGAACGTGAATGGGATTGTATACGTCAGATGCGTGAATGGATTCTGGCTAACCAGCTGGCTTCAGAAGAAGAATTGTCCGAAATAGAGAACAACGCAAAGCAAAAAGCACTTGACAGTCGCCAGGAAGCCTGGTCGCTCTTTATCAAACCGGTTAATAACCAGGTATCCCACGCCGTTAGCCTGCTGCGTGCACTTCCCGAATCGATTTGGGAAGAGTACCCCGCGCTGGATGAAGTGGTGCTGGGGCTGGAGGCCAATCGGGAACCCCTGCGCCGCGATGTGATGCAGGCCCTTGGGCGGGCCGTTTCAATGATCGGTCACAAACCCGAATCGCAAGACCTTCGTCAGTTTTATAGTGACCTTAAGAAGAGTGAACGAAAGCGTTTTCACAATCACCTGTACCATGAAGGCCATCGCAGTCCTCTGCGGGTCAGCGATGTACCGGCCAGTTACGCGCCGGATGCCCCGCAGGTGAACGGCTATGAGGTGCTCAACAGGTATTTCGACAGGCTTTTTGAACAAAACCCGCTGGTGATTGCATTCGGGGAAGATCTCGGCCAGATTGGCGACGTAAACCAGGGATTTGCAGGGCTCCAGGCAAAGCACGGCAAGAACAGGATATTTGATACGGGGATCCGGGAGCTCACCATCATGGGCCAGGGTATCGGCATGGCTTTGCGCGGCCTCCGGCCGATTGCTGAAATACAATACCTGGACTACCTGCTGTACGGTCTGCAGCCGCTGAGCGACGATTTGGCTACGCTGCATTTCAGGACCTGTGGCCGGCAGTCGGCCCCGTTGATCGTTCGTACCAGGGGGCATCGCCTCGAAGGTATCTGGCACAGCGGTTCACCGATGGGAATGATCATCAATTCCCTGCGGGGTTTGCACATATGCGTGCCCAGGAATATGGTTCAGGCCGCTGGAATGTATAATACCCTGTTGGATGGGAATGACCCGGCACTGGTGATCGAATGCCTGAACGGATATCGCCTAAAAGAGAAGCTGCCTTCAAATCTTCTTGAATTCAGGGTGCCTTTGGGCATGCCAGAAGTGATCCTGGAAGGGAATGACGTAACCGTGGTGTCATACGGATCCATGTTACGCATCATCCAGGATGCCGCCCGCGTCCTGGAAGACCAGGGCATCAGCATCGAAATAGTGGATGTGCAGACCCTGCTGCCCTTCGACCGTGAGCACAGGATTCTCGAATCATTGAAAAAAACCAACAGAATACTTTTTGTGGATGAGGACGTCCCCGGCGGCGCAGCTGCATATATGTATAACAAGGTCATGGAAGAGCAGGGTGGATATCGCTGGCTGGATGTAGCGCCCCGTACGCTCACAGGCAAGGATCACCGCCCCAGCTACGGAAGCGACGGTGACTACTTCAGCAAGCCCAACAAGGAAGATGTTGTGGAAACAGTGATGGAGATGATGAGAGAGTAAGGATGTAAGATTTGGAATCTTGGAAGTGAGAAGTAGGTCAAGTTACTTCTGACTTCTCAGGTCGTAGATCTAACTTCTTTCAGTCCAGGAACCTTTCCCGGACACCTTCCCCCGGCACCATGCAGCTTTCTCTTTTGCCAAACCAACGGTAACGGTTATGCGCGATGAACCGATAAACCCCGTCGCGTATAAAACGGGGTACCACCCGCAGGCTGGAAAGGATTTTCCACCCTCCGCCAAGGTGGGTGAGAACCCGTAAAGCGCCGGTTGAATGCGTGTATATGTTTCCGTTATCGAGAAGAAGGAAGGAGGCATGGCCCGTTGTTTGCAGCCCGAAGTCGTGCAGGACACGCTGCCCGAATGCACCCTGTAGGGAAGCGAAGCGAAGCTTTTTTTGGCGGTCCTGCCTGAGCAGGAATTGTACGGTTCCGTTACAGAGGTTGCAAACCCCGTCAAACAACACTACAGGGCCTGTTCCGGGATCCATGGAAAGTCTATTTCAGGTTATGGAAGACTTTCTGCACGTCTTCGTCCTGCTCCAGTTTGTCTACCAGTTTGAGCACTTCCTGCGCCTGTTCTTCATTGAGGTCTACCAATGTAGCGGGGATCCATTCCACCTCCGCACTGATGGGGGTGAGGTTTTTCTCCTCGAGGGCTTTTTGCATGTTGCCAAAATCACTGAATCCACATCGAATCACCAGCACATCTTCGCCATTTTCACCGGTGCCTTCTCCCAGTTCCTCCAGGCCGAAATCAATCAGTTCGAGTTCCAGTTCTTCGGGGTTGAGTCCTTCCGGTTTGAGTTTGAAAACACCCATTTTCTTGAACTGGAAACTGACGCTTCCACTGTTGCCGAGTGCACCGTTTCCTTTGTTAAAATGTGATTTCACGTTGGCCACCGTACGGACGTGATTGTCGGTTGCCGTTTCTACAAGGACCGCTACGCCGTGCGGTGCGTAGCCTTCATACAGGATTTCCTCATAGTTTTCCATTTCCTTGCCCTGCGCCCGCTTGATCGCGGCCTCTACGCGGTCCTTGGGCATGTTGACGCTTTTGGCGTTCTGCATGCAACGGCGGAGGGCCGGGTTCGTGTCCGGATCCGGTCCACCCGCCTTGACGGCAATGGCAATTTCCTTTCCAATCCGGGAAAATTGCTTGGCCATCCGGTCCCAGCGGGCAAACATCGTAGATTTCCTTACTTCAAATATCCTGCCCATGTGTTAATTGGTTTGTTGTTTGGATTGGGTTGCAAAGGTAATGCAGTGTGGCAATATTAAAAAAGTGTATGGCATAAGCCAGGGGTTGAAAACGCTAATCCCCGGATCTTATGCCATAAACTTTAGGCCTGAAGCCTTGTATTTATTGAAAGTCCTTTGCCTTGGGCAGGATCTCTCCCGGGCTGTGTAATTTGCTTTGTTTGCGACTGTAACCGAAGTACACCAGTAACCCAACCAGCATCCAGATGAAGGCGAATTGGAGGGTCCTGGTATCGATGGCCACGATCATGCCGGCGCAAATGACGGCTCCCAGGATTGGTACCAGGGGAACCAGCGGGGTCTTGAACGGCCGCTGCATTTCCGGGTTCTTTACACGCAGGATCCAGACACCGATGCTGACCAGTACGAAAGCGAAGAGTGTGCCGAAACTGGTGAGGTCTCCCGCCACATGGCCGGGTACAAAAGCGGCAAAAAGACCTACGAATACGAACAGGATCCAGTTGGCCTTGTATGGTGTTTTGAAGCGGGGATGCAGTTCGCCAAAAGCCTTGGGGATCAGCCCGTCGTTACTCATCGTATAGAAAATACGGCTTTGCCCCATGAGCATGACCAGGATAACGGATGAGAAGCCGGCCAGGATCGCCACCGTAACCGCTGTTGCAAGCCATCCATAACCGGTCATATACTGGGAGATGGCATAGGCAACGGACGCTTCCCTTCCTTTTTCAGGATCCACGAATTCCTGCCAGTTGGCAACGCCGGTCAATACATGTCCGAAGAGGATATATAATATGGTACAGACAACCAGTGAACCCAGGATTCCGATGGGCATGTCTCGCTTGGGGTTTTTCGCTTCCTGGGCGGCTGTGCTGACGGCATCGAAACCGATGAAAGCGAAAAATACAATGGCGGCGCCACCGAGGATTCCGCCCCAACCATGTTTGAAGAAGCCGTCGTAATTCACGAGTTCCTTGCCTGCCGCGTCCAGCACAGGTTTGGTGCCTTCCGGAATCATGTAGGGGGTATGGTTCTCAGGCCTGATAAACTGCCATCCGATGGCGATGAACAACAATACGATCGCAACCTTGATAAACACGATGATGGCATTGACCATGGCACTTTCCTGCGTGCCTTTGATCAGCAACAGGGTGAGAAGGAGCAGGATGATCAGCGCGGGGGCATTGATGATCCCTTTATGCAGGACACCGGTTGAATCCGTGAAACTCTCGAAGGGCGAATGACTCCATTCATATGGTATCGCCCCCCCTAAAAGCTTATTGAGGTATTCACTCCAGGCGATGGAAACGGTGGCGGCGCCTAGTGCGTATTCCATGATGAGGGCCCAGCCGATGATCCAGGCGATCATTTCCCCCATGGTAACGTAACTGTATGCGTAAGCACTCCCCGCGATGGGAATCATGGCGGCGAATTCAGCGTAGCATAAACCGGCGAAGGCACAGCCTACGGCGGCAATGACAAAGGACAGGGTTACACCGGGCCCTGCTGCCTGGCCAGCAGCCGCAGCGGTGCGCACAAACAATCCCGCCCCGATAATGGCACCGATGCCCAACGCCACCAGGTTGGCAGCGCCCAGGGTTTTCTTCAACCCTTTCTCGGAATCGTTGGCATGGGCGAGCATGCTCTCAAGGTCTTTTTTCCGGAATAAACTCATACAATTCAGTGTTCTGGTTCTCGAATCAGATTAGAATTTGGAAAGATAGCAGAATTATTCATCCACCTGAAAACTTTTGCAACCCTTTTTGCCTTCAAGGGCTTTTTCATCCATCGTTCCAGACTTTAGCACTTTAATATTATATTGCGCTGGCATGTCAAAAAACGGTAGCAGGCTTACGGTTTATATTTTTCTGTCCATGATTCTGGGCATTGTGGTCGGTTATCTCGTCCATGCAAACGCCTCCACGGAAACCATCCAGAAGTTTTCCGGCAACATCAAAGTACTGACAACCATTTTCCTGCGGCTGGTCCAGATGATCATTGCCCCGCTGGTTTTCTCCACCCTCGTGGTGGGGATTGCCAAATTGGGCGACCTGAAAACCGTTGGCAGGATCGGGGGCAAGGCCATGCTTTGGTTTGTTTCCGCGTCCCTGGTTTCCCTGCTCATTGGTCTTTTCTGGGTTAACCTCATGAAGCCGGGGGTAGGGTTCACCCACCAGGCCGATGCTGCCGCGGCATCTGAAGTCCTGAGCAAAACAAAATCCTTGACGCTGACGGATTTCGTATCCCATGTATTCCCCCGCAGCATCGTGGAGGCCATGGCTACGAACGAAATCCTGCAGATCGTCATTTTTTCCATTTTCTTTGGCATCGCGGCCGCGGCCATCGGCGATCGGGCAAAATCGCTGGTGAAAGCCATGGAGACTTTTTCCCATATCATCCTGAAAATGGTGGGATATGTCATGAATTTTGCGCCCATCGGCGTATTCGGCGCCATCGCCGCCGTGGTGGCTACCTATGGCTTGCAGAGCATACTGCTGGTCTACATTAAATTTTTCGGCGCATTCCTCCTGGGCATCGCGTCGCTTTGGCTGGTCCTTTTCATCGTTGGATATCTCATACTGGGCAACAGGCTTTTTGAACTGATCCGCAGGATTTTCAATCCCATGGCCATCGCTTTCAGCACCACCAGTAGTGAAGCGGTTTTTCCAAAGCTTGTGGAGGAACTGGAAACCTTTGGTTGCAAAAACAAAATCGTGGCGTTTACGCTGCCGCTGGGCTATAGTTTTAACCTGGATGGCAGCATGATGTATATGACTTTTGCCAGTATTTTCATCGCCCAGGTCTATGGGGTGCCCCTGGACCTCGGCACCCAGCTGACCATGCTATTGGTACTGATGCTCACCAGCAAAGGTATCGCCGGCGTGCCACGTGCATCCCTGGTAGTGGTTACTGCTACCTGTGCGATGTTCGATATCCCGCCTGAGGGCATCGCCCTTATCCTGCCGATCGATCATTTTTGCGACATGTTCCGCTCGATGACCAATGTGATCGGAAACGCGTTGGCAACCACCGCCGTCAGTAAATGGGAGGGAGAATTGGGCAATCCGGTTGAATTGGAAAATGCATATGAAGCCTGGGAAGGCGGTAATCAAACCAAAATATAATGCTTGAACTGTTGCAGTTTCACTGGACGGATTTGTTGAACCCTGAGTTTTACATCCAGAACGGAGGGCTCTGGCTCTTCCTGTTTATCGTATTCGCCGAAACAGGCCTTTTCGCCGGCTTCTTCCTGCCGGGCGATTCCCTGCTGTTCGTGGCAGGGATCTACAGCAGCGAACTGGCCCGGGAAGTCGTGGACCTGGATAGCGATTTTTTGAACCTGGCACTGATCACCGCCATGGTTGTCACGGCCGGTGTGATCGGGAACTGGGTCGGTTACTGGTTCGGCTCCCGCAGCGGGCCCTA
>JALOMP010000371.1 GCA_025455365.1 Chitinophagaceae bacterium
TTCTTAGCCAGGTTGACGGCAAAGGTATTTTTTAACAGCTGCCCGAAATTTGCCAGGGCCAGTACATCGTTCTCATGCAGCAATCCGCGGGTATCCGGGGCGATGCCGATATCGAGGCAGGCGCCGCGTCCCACGCTTTTCAGGTAGAGGTCGAAGAGCTGCTGCGGGTTTTTCACGGTGTTGTTTTCTTCCGGGTGGAAGAACCATCCCTTGCGGAGCGGCACATCGCATTCGGCCGGCATCCAGAATTCCCCGTTTCGGGTACCCATGGGGTTTAGTTCGTCACGTACTTCGCCCGGTCCCACCCCTTTCTTCCCAGGAAGAGGTTCCGGGGTATAGGTGGCCCAGGAAGTTTCCGCGGCTTCGCCCCGTTCATTACCCACCCAGCGCACGTCCCAGCCCACATCGCTGAAGATGGACGCCGAAGGCTGCATCGCACGGGTCATTTTCCAGGTACTGTCCCACCCGTAGTAGGTGGTGCGATCGATCTTCCGCGTCTCGCGGGCACCGCCATAATATCCATCGCCCCCGTTGGCCCCGTCGTGCCAGGACATGAAGAGTCTGCCATAGCGGGTATATAGTTCCCGCAGCTGGTTGCGGTAATCCTGTACATAGGCCGCGGTGCCGTAGCGGGGATTGTTCCGGTCCCAGGGCGAACAGTACACGCCGAATTGCAGATCCTCGGCGCGTGCAGCCTGTTCGAATTCCTTCACCATATCGCCCTTCCCGTCCTTCCAGGGGCTTTGAGAAATATTATACGGCGATGTGGCCGTGGGCCAGAGCGCGAAGCCGTCGTGGTGCTTGGCCACCAGGATCAGTCCCCTGAAACCGCCGGCCTTCACCGCTTTCAGGATCTGCCGGGCGTCGAATTGCGTGGGGTTGAAAATCTTCGGGTTGGCATCACCGTAACCCCATTCCTTGTTTTCAAAAGTGGTGGGCGTGAAATGCACCAGCACGTACATATCCATCTCATGCCAGCGCAATTGCCGCTCCGACGGAAGGGCGCCATAGGGCGCGGGAGGCTTCACCTGGGCGACGGCAGCGAGGGGCCATAACTGGAGGGCGGAGAAGAAGATGCCCAGGACGCCCCTGACAACAAGACGTACAAAGGCAATGTGTGGATGCGACATATGGATCGTTTTGATACGATCGCCGGCAGGCGATGTAGCGGAAAGATACTGCGCGGGTTGCAGATAACCACGGGCCCTCGCCCGGTTTCAGGGCCGAATGCCCACGGTATTAACCATCGTCCCGATCTCGTCGATGCTGATCCGCACATCATCGCCTGATTGCAGGGTGAAATCATCCGGCGGCACGATGCCGGTACCGGTCATCAGGTACACCCCTTGAGGGAACTCCGTCTCGCGGAAAAGCCAGCCCACCAGTTCTTCCGGTGTCCTTTTCATTTGTTGCAGCGTAGTCGATTGGTCGAAGATCGTCCGATCGCCCCGTATGATTTCCAATCGGATCTCCGTGTCTCGCCGTATACCCGTCTTACCCGACCAATCCTTGTCACGCGTATCCCCAGTTCCACCTTCCAACTTCTCCAAATCCAAAATGTGTAAACATGGACCCAACGCCGCGCTGAACTGGTATGTCTTCGCCTGTGGAAGGTAGAGCGGGTTTTCACCCTCGATGCTCCGCGAGCTGACATCGTTTCCGATGGTGATCCCTTCGATCGTCCCGGCGGAGGAAACGAAAAGGGTCAGTTCCGGTTCCGGCACGTTCCATTGCGAGTCCCGGCGGATACGGATCTGTCCGTGATGACCAGCCACCCGTTCCGGAAGGGATTTGAAAAACAGTTCCGGGCGTTCGGCTTGATAAACCTTGTCATAAAAACTTCCGCCACCGGCATCCCTGGATTCCTCCATCCGCGCTTCCCGGCTCCTGAAATAAGTAACACCCGCTGCCCATATCTCCTGGGATCCGATGGGCGGAAGCATGGGCTGGGTCACGTCGAACGCACGGAGAGGCGTAAACGCAGGAAGACTGTTCCTCAACCAGGTATGCAG
The DNA here is from genome assembly GCA_025455365.1 of Chitinophagaceae bacterium. Lineage (GTDB taxonomy): Bacteria > Bacteroidota > Bacteroidia > Chitinophagales > Chitinophagaceae > Pollutibacter. The sequence goes on from JALOMP010000371.1 coordinate 2,013, forward strand.
GCCGGTTCGGTTGACCACGGTATCCCAGTTTCCATCCACCGTGTAATACCGCCCCTGTTCTTCGAGGATGATACCGGAATGGTGGTTGTACAGTTTCATGATAGAAAATTATGAAAAGTTGATGGTTGACTGTCGACCGCAGACTGTCAACTAAAATTCATTATTTTCATCCAAACCTCAACCTTATGCTCTTCTCCCTTAAAAATAAATCTGCACTCATCACCGGCGGCGCCAGCGGCATTGGTCTGGCCATTGCAAAAATGTTTGCCCGCCAGGGCGCCCGTGTCCATATCCTCGAACTAAACCATTCCCTGGCACTGACGGAGGTGGAGGCCATCCGGAATGATGGGGGCGATGCCGTGGCGCATGCCACGAATATCGCCGACCAGCGGGAACTGCGTACCGTGGTGGATCGTATCGCCGAGGAAGGTTCCATTGATATCCTCGTCAACAACGCCGGCATCGCCCATATCGGGAATGCGGACAACACGACGGAAGCCGATTTCGATCGCATCGTGTCGGTAAATATCAAAGGCACGTACAACTGCCTGCATGCGGTGTTGCCGCACATGAAGGCAAAAGGAAAAGGAGTGATCCTGAACATGGCTTCCGTGGCGGCCACGGTAGGTATCCCCGACCGCTTCGCGTACAGCATGAGCAAGGGCGCCGTCGTATCCATGACCCTGAGTGTAGCCAAGGATTACCTGAAGCATG
>JALOMP010000005.1 GCA_025455365.1 Chitinophagaceae bacterium
TTCACTGAACCTGAGCTCGTTTAACCAGACGGTTCCGTTCGCTACGGATGGTTCCTTCCTGGGCAGCCCGGCTTTCTCTGCGGCGTTGATCTATCCGTTCAACCCGATCTACAATCCTGACGGGACCTATGCCGGAATTCCCCCGGCGAGCCTCGTAGGCGTACTGAACCAGAACGTTATCGCGGTAAACGATTTCAACATCGGTAACAACCGCACCAACCAGGTGATCGGTAATATTGGCCTCGACTGGAAACTCACCCCCTGGCTGACCTATCGTCCCTTCTTTGGCCTGGACTATCGCCTGGTGCAAGGTAAGCGGTACACCGACCCCCGTACCCCGGACGGCTTCAACCGTAAGGGCCTGGGCCAGGTGGAAAGTGAATGGAATACCAACTTCATGACCAGCCATACCTTCAACTTCCTGTTCAACGTTGCGGAAAAGCATAAGATTGACGGTTTGGTAGGGTATGAATATCGTGCGGAAGACCAGGAAGGCATCTTCACTTCCGGTGAAGGCTTCCCCACCTTCCAGTTCACCACGCTGAATACCGCAGCCACCCCGCTGTCTTCTTCAGAATTCTTTACCGGTTACCGTCGTCAGTCTGTGTTTGGTACCGTCAACTACAATTATGACGGCAGGTATATCCTGAGTGGTATCCTTCGCTATGATGGTTCTTCCAGGTTTGGTGAAGAAAACCGCTATGGTTGGTTCCCGTCCATTCGTGGTGCGTGGAATATCGACAATGAAGCCTTCATGGCCGATAATTACTGGATCAATACGCTCCGCGCCAGGGCATCCTGGGGCGTAACCGGTAACGACCAGATCGGCAACTTTGACGGCCTCGGCCTCTATGGCTCAGCAGCGCCTTACAATGGAAATGCCGGTATCACCTTCAACCAGCTTTCAAATCCTGAACTGCGCTGGGAACGCAACCAGTCGCTGAACCTGGGTGTTGACTTCGGTTTCTTCAAAAACCGGATCAGTGGTGCCGTGGAATTTTATAACAAGCTGACCACCGACCTGCTCCTCTCGCAGCCGGTTCAATACACCAGTGGTTTCACTTCCATCACGCGAAACGTTGGTGAGATTGAAAACCGGGGAATTGAGCTCAGCCTGACGGTCCAGCCGATCAAATCCAACCTTGCAGACGGGTTCAACTGGACGAGCACATTCATATTTACCCACAACAAGAACAGCGTAAAGAAACTGTACGTGGATCCCACCACCGGTCTTGATCTGCAGGAACTTCCTGGTGATCCGGGTACAAGGGTTGGGCGTGAACTCAATTCCGTGTTCACCAACGAATACGCGGGCGTAAACCCCGCCACCGGACGCCCCATGTGGTATGACATCAAGGGCAACACGGTTTACACCGTGCAGAACGCGGATCGTGTGTATATCGGCGACCAGCAACCGAATTATTTCGGTGGCTTTACCAACACCTTTACGTACAAAGGTTTCACCCTGGACATTTTCTTCAACTATGAGTATGGCCGCTGGGCCCAGGACGGACAGATCAACTTTATGATCGAAAACATCGCCCGTTTCAACGGCGTGCTGGATGTTTGGAATGATCGTTGGACCACACCCGGCCAGATCACCAGTTTCCCCAGGATGCGTTCTTCCGGCGCAGAACCAAAGGGTTCTGCTTCCGGCAGCGGTTCCCGGACCTGGTTCAAAGCTGATTACATCCGCCTGAAGAATGTGACCCTTTCCTACGACATTATGCCGGATATCACCCGCAGGCTGAAACTGAACAGTGCCCGCTTTTATCTAACCGGAACGAACCTCTGGACATATTCCGACTGGTTCAGCTATGATATCGAATTCTTTGGTGCTGTGAATGGCACCCAGGGAACGGGTATCATTCCGCAGTCCAGGGCTGTCACTTTCGGTATTCAACTTGGATTTTAATTAAAAGAAAAGAAAGGATCATGAAAAAAATCATATTTCAACTGTCTTTAATCGCGCTGATGGGTACCGCGTTTGTGGGCTGTAAAGATGCCCTGGACATCGAACCCCGCCAGTCGATTGATGCCAACGATGCGCTTACATCCCGCGATGGGATCAACGCCGCCGTGGTATCTGTCTATTCCCGTTACAAAGGTGTCCGACTCTATGGACGCGATTATATCGCTTTACCCGAGGCACTGGCCGATAACGGTTTTGCCACCAACAAATCCGGCCGATTGCTGAACGAAGCGAACAACGTGTTCCGCGCGCATTTCACGGAAGCAGCCTGGCAAACGGCATATGCCGGCATCAACCAGGCCAACCTGATCATCGAAACCGTGCCGGGCGTTGAAGCGCCGGGCATCACGCCGGCAGACAAGGTCTCCTGGCTGGGACAGATGTACTTCCTGCGTGCATTGTATCATTTCAACCTGGTACTTGCCCATTCCTACATTCCAGGTGCCGTGGTAGGTGCTAACGACCGCGGGGGGGTTCCCCTCATGCTGAAAAGCACGTCTACCGCTACGGGAGCTCTTGATCTGAAGCCTTCCCGCGCGCCGATCGCGGATGTATACGCTTCCATTGTGAGCGACCTGGAAGCAGCCAATAGCCGGCTTACGGCATCCGGCCTGCCCAACCTCGCGAACAAGGCAGCCGCCCAAGCCCTCCTTTCCCGGGTAAACCTGTACCGCAAGGATTTTGCGGCCGCCAAGAAATGGGCAGACTCCTGCATTTCCCTGGCCGGCGCCAGGCTTACAAGCGGTGCCAGTTATGTGTCCAACTGGCGCGGCGCCACGCATTCTGAAACACTGTTCCAACTGGTGTTTGCCACCAATGCGGAGAATAACGGCGTGAATGAGTCCCTCCAGACTTCTTTCACCACCCTTACCGCACCCGGCAATACAACCGTGACGGGTGGTTTCGGCGACCTGGTTCCAACGATTTCATTATTGAACGACCTTGGAATCACCTTGGTAGGTGGAAACACATCCGGCAATTTCCAGGGTGCCAACGCCGCCGTTGATACCCGCAGTTCAGATGTTCGTAACCTGCTCTATGAGCCGGGAACCCTGGGACGTGGTAAATCATACGTGGAGTGCACCAAGTTCATCGGTAAAAATGGTTTCATCAACCTGGATAATATTCCTGTTATCCGCATCGCTGAGGTGTTCCTCAACCGCGCGGAAGCCATGGCTACACCCGGTTCACCCGTGTTTGACGAAGCCGCTGCACTGACTGATCTAAACCGGATCGCCACCAACCGCGGCCTGAGCGACTTCACGCTGACGGGCAATGACCTGTATGAGGAAATCCTCAGGCAGCGCAGGATTGAACTGGCTTTCGAAGGTCACCGCCTTTGGGACCTGAAACGCCTCGGCAGGGACCTGGTTAAAAGCCCGCACTACGGTACGGTAGCATTTTCAGATATCCGGATCCTGGCTCCAATTCCTACCCGCGAGGTAGACGGCAATAAGAACCTGGTTCAAAATGCTGGTTACTAAAAATAGAATGAACATGAAAAAATTACAGATAGTCATCGGGCTGATCGCCCTCCTTTTTACCAGCAGCTGTATTAAAAATGAACTGCCCGTGTTTGACAGCCAGACCGTGGTGGAATTCGATGCAGCTTCCTGGAACGCCAACGCTGCCGGTCTCCTCTATCCCGTACTCACCAGGGTACCAGGTTATGGAAGGGCCGTCTTGTCCTCCGACCCGGCACTGACCCGCACCAGTACCGGCATTAAAAAATTCCGGGTGAATCTTGTTGGACAGCAGAACCCCAATCCCGTCAAGGTGTTTTATACCGTTTTTGCCGGCACCACCGCCGTGGAAAATGAGCACTATAAAACCCTGAAAGGAGAACTAACCATTCCTGCCAACAGCAGCTATGGCGAAGTTGAAGTTGAAATCCTGAACCCCGGCCCCCCGGCTTCCGGAACGCCTTCCTTCAGGGATCTCAATCTCATCCTGACCGGTGGTGACAACGGTGTTACTTCCAGTGTTAACTATCGCGTGATTTCCCTGCGCATCGCGCAATAGAAATCATCGTCTTGCATAAAAAAAGCCTGGACATCTGTCCGGGCTTTTTTTATGGGCGATCGTTTTACTTACTTCAGCAGTTCCTGCAACTTGGCCGAGAGGGCCCTTCCGCGGAGATTGCTGGCGATGATCTTGCCTTCCGGATCCAGCAGCACGTTAAAAGGAATGCCTTCAATATTGTACAAAGGCACCACAGCGCTGTTCCAGTATTTAAGGTCGCTCACATGCGGCCAGGTAAGCTGGTCGTCCTTGATGGCCTGCACCCAGTTAGCTTTGTCCTTATCCAGGGAAACACCGAATACCGTAAAGTTCTTGTTCTTGAAATTCTGGTAAGCGGCTACGATATTAGGATTCTCCTGCCGGCAGGGCATGCACCAACTGGCCCAGAAATCGACCAACACATACTTACCCCTGAATGAACTCAGGGCGATCAACTTTCCATCCGGGCCCGGAAGGGTGAAATCCGGGGCCGGCTTTCCGGTAACATCTTTCTTCGCCAGCTCATCCATATAACTGAAATAGTCCGTGGTCACTTTCGTCACTTCCGGTTTGTCTGCAAACCGCCTCGCGAGGTTCAGCATCACGTTCTTCAGCCTTGCCGGGTCAAACTGGCTCTTGCCCAAACCGAGGGCATACATGGCCACAACGGAACTGCCGGCCGTATCGGCGTACGCGATCAGGAAGTCTTCCGTTTTCCTGACTTCCGTTTCAAATGCTTTTTCCCTGGCAGTGAGCAGGCTGTCCTGCCCATTCTGCGCGCGCACTTCCATGACCTGTTGCCTCAGTACATCGAGGCTGGAAAGATGCCCGTTGAAGTTTTGCAGCAGGGTTTTCATGGAATTGCTCGATGCCGAATTCACGGTATACGCTCCGAAATCCTGCCAGTTGGCCCTGAAGGCAACGGATGGCTGGTCGCTGACCATCAATACATAGACATTATCTTTCTGGAATCGCAGGCGGTAGATGTTCTCCTTGCGTTCGCCTTCCACCTTCAGTGTAAACTTCGATTCACCCGGTTCAAGCATGATCGTATCTACCGTACGGGGCGCCACGCCGTCAAGCTCTACCAGGTCGAGGTACACGGCTTGCTTTTCAGGATTGTTGGAAAGGGTGCCATTCACCTGGAAAGCCAGGTTGCTGTCCTGCTTGCAGCCTAAGGGTAAAAAAGCAAGCAGCCAAAGGGCATGAAGTAATTTTCGCATGTGCGTTATGGGTTTTTTTGTAATGCTTCTATCAGGGCGTCATTGGTTTTTCGGGGATCGGCCTTGCCCCTCGATATTTTCTTCACTTCCCCCATGAACAGGCCAATCAGTCCTTTCTTTCCTTTTCGATACTCGGCCACCTTATCCGGCATGGAGGCCAGTACTTCGGTTACCCATTTACGTATGTCATCCTGCCCGGCATCCTGGAGCAGGTCCAGGCGGGTAGCCAGTTCAACGGGAGACACCGCCGGCTGGGCCGCGAGTTCGGGTAGGAGCCTGGAAGCGGCGGCGGAAAAACTGATCCTGCCCTCTTCCACCAGGCGGGCGAGTTCCTGCCATGCCTGCGGTGGAATCCGGACATCAATCCATGACTGGTGATTTTCATGTAGCCATGAACGTAAGGGGCCGAGCAGGAAATTGGCCAGCACCTTGGGTGGCGCGCCTGATCCAAGGCTTTGCGTGAAATAGTCAGCCAGTTCCTTATCGCCCGTCAATTCATGTGCATCGTACTCGCCCAGGCCGAGGTTTGAAGTCCATGCCGCGGCCAGGGCTTCAGGCAGGGCGGGCAGGCTTTGCCGAATCCGTTCGATATCCTCTTCCGTGAAACGGAAAGGGGTGAGATCCGGATCCGGAAAATAACGGTAATCATCCGCGTCTTCCTTGGTGCGGATGGTGAAGGTTCGGTCCTTGTCTGCGTCAAAACTGCGGGTTTCCTGGAGGATCTTTTCTCCCCGGCGGTCCATCGCCGTCAGTCTTTCCAGTTCCACTTCGATGGCTTTTTTCACGTTTCGGATGGAATTCAGGTTCTTGACTTCCACCCGGGTACCAAGCTTTGTTTCACCCTTCGGACGGATGGAAATATTGGCATCGCAGCGAAGGCTCCCTTCCTCCATATTCCCATCACAAACCCCGATCCAGCGAACCAGCCGGCGGATCTCCGTAAGGAATGCGAATGCTTCTTCCGACGAACGGATATCCGGCTCCGTAACGATCTCCACCAGCGGTGTGCCTGCCCTGTTGAAATCCAGGCAGGTTCGGAGAGGATCCTGGTCGTGCAGGCTTTTCCCCGCATCTTCTTCCAGGTGTATCCGGGTAAGCCTGATCTTCCTGGAAGCGTCCCCTACCCGTATGTCCAACCAACCACCTTCACAAATCGGGGTCGTGTGCTGAGAAATCTGGTAGCCTTTGGGCAGGTCCGGGTAAAAATAATTCTTCCGGGCAAAGTAGTTTTCCAGCCTTATAGCACTGTGGCAAACGAGGCCAAGGCGGATGGCATGTTCCACCGCTTTCCGGTTCATCATCGGAAGGGTACCCGGATGGGCCAGGGTAATGGGACTGATTTGTGTATTGGGCGATGCGCCAAAGGCGGTTTCATCGCCACAGAATAACTTGCTTACGGTCCTTAACTGTGCATGCACTTCGAGGCCAATAACCGCTTCATACGCTTGGTGGGAATCCGACATAAAAAAATTTGCTGCCCCCTGGGGACAGCAAATTTACCAAATCGGCGGATACGTTGGCTTTTATGGCTCCAGATCCGCTTTTTTCAGGTCGCGCGGCATCTTTACCTCCACATTGAAGGGTTTGCCATCACGCGTTACCGATACCGGCAGGCTTGCTTTATCCCGGCCTTCCCGCATTGAAGACCTGGCGTCATCCGTGTTGTTTATCTTTTTCCCGTCGATAAAGGTCAGTATATCATCCTTTTTCAGCCCGGCTTTTTCCGCCGCAGACCCCGCCTCCACATCGGTAATTTTCACCCCTTTCCCGTCTTCCATATCCTCGATGCGGATGCCCATTTTAGGAGTCAACATCCGGAATTCGAATGGTTCCATATCCCACCTAAAACCATCCATGTTCTGCTGCTCTCGCTGCAATTCACGGTGCATTCTTTCCATCTCGCGCTGGCTGCGTCGCATCTCCGGTTCCAGTTCCCGGTGCAGTCTCCGCATCTCCGGTTCCAGGTCCCGCATGATCTCTTCCTCGATCCCGGGTACCATGATTTCAAAAGTCCTGCCTGCAGTCAGATCCTGCTTGCCCAGCTTTACTTTCAGGGTTTTCTTCTTCTTATCGCGCAGGTAGCCGATCTCCACTTCCTCGTCCGGCTTCCGCGCACGAATCAGCTCTACCAGGGTTTCAGGACCAACAACGGCTTTTCCGCCAACAGCGGTGATGATATCACCCTTTTTCAGTCCCGCCTTCGCGGCGGCCGATTCCGGGCTGACTTCCGTGATCAGCGCTCCTTTGGCGTCTTTGTCCGTCACCACGCCCAGGAAGGCCCGCGGTTCCCGCTTCTCTTTCCACATCATATCTTCATCGCCCATGGAATATCGCCATGCCCGGGCCCGAGGTGGTTCGGGTATACGGTGCATCCGGGGACTGGGAGCCATCCGTGGGTTCACGTACACGTACGGGGCCATGTCTTCCATATTCCGTTTGCGGATGACGATATTATCCCCATCATACTCCGCCAGGGGTTTCCCGTTAACCGTCACCTTGTCGCCATCAATGACAATGGTCATTTTCTCTTTCTCCCCGCCTTTTTCCCGGATAATGATCTCCTTTTTTTCCGATGCCTTGGGTGCCTGCTGCGCCTGGCTGCCCGTGGTTGCCATCGCCAGGGCCAGACCCGCTGAAATTGCTAAAACCGATGCATGTGTCATGATATTCCTTTTTTAGTACGAAAACCTTAGTAGATCAAATGTAGGGGATTTTTTGAAATACGAAAAGTTTCGGAAATGTTAAAAGAGGTTTGAAAGGATGGCTGGTTTCAACGCGGTGCAGGCGGGGACGGTGGCTGGGACCGGTGGCCTTTTGCCGGGTTTTTAGGGTTTGCCCGATGGGTGGCCGCTGGCTATCACGGCTATGGGGCTATGCAGAGATAAGGCTATGGGGTTATGAACGGATCACGGCTATGGGGCTATGAAGGGATCATGGCTACAGGGCTAAACAGGGATCAGGCTACGGACCGCGTCGATGGCGGCCTGCAAATTGGATGCATCCTGTCCCCCGGCCGTGGCCAGGTTTTTCTGCCCGCCGCCGCCGCCCTTAATCCTGGGGGCGATATGTTCCTTGATGATCCTGCCGGCATCCAGTTGCCTGGCCTGTACAACGGTATCGGAGATGCCGATAGCCACGAATGGCTTGCCGCCGATATTTGCCCCGAGCACGGCAACATAGTCGTGGAGATTGTTTTTCAAATCGAACAGTATTTTTTTCAGCGCGTCCGCATTATTCACCTGAATGATTTCGCCGATAAAGGTTACGCCGTTGATGATCTCGTCTTTGGTGAGCAATTCGTTGCGGATACCCACGAGCATCCGGTTCTCCAGGTGCTCCACATGTTTCTCCAGTTCCGCCTTCTCCGCGATCAGTTTCTCCACCGCTTTCACGGGATCGGCGGCCTTGAGGATGGTGCCCACTTCCTTAAGTTTTACAAGCTGCGAAGAAAGAAAACGGAAGGCTGCGGGGCCGGTGAGGGCTTCAATCCGGCGGACACCGGCCGCCACGGCTGATTCAGACGTAATGGACAGCAGGCCGATCATGCCGGTATGCATCACATGGGTGCCGCCACAGAGCTCCACGGAATAATTCGGATCGATGATCACCACACGCACACGGTCGCCATACTTTTCACCGAACAATGCCATCGCCCCCAGGGACAGGGCTTCATCCTTGTTCATTTCCTTTATGACTACGGGGATATTCTCCCGGATTTTCTCATTCACCAGCCATTCGATTTCACGCAGGCTTTCGTCACTCACTTTTTCAAAATGGGAGAAATCAAAACGGAGATGCTCCGGGCTCACCAGGGAACCTTTCTGCGCAACATGGGTCCCCAGCACCCTTCGCAGGGCCGCGTGCAGCAGGTGTGTGGCCGTGTGGTTATACATGGTATTCAGCCTGGATTCCGCATTGATCGCAGCTTCCACAGGAGCTGCGATATCGGAGGGAAGGCCGGGCGTAAAATGAATGATGAGGTCATTTTCTTTTCGGGTATCCGTTACCGGTATGGTTTCCCCGTTGAAGTCCAGTGTGCCGGTATCCCCTACCTGGCCGCCGCTTTCGGCATAAAAAGGCGTGGAAGCCAGCACGAGCTGGTATTGTTCCCTGCCCTTGGCCGTCACTTTGCGGTAACGTGAAACCCAGGTGCGGGTCTTGTTGTCGTCATACCCGATGAATCCCCTTCCCGGCGTTTCATTCACCGTCACCCAGTCGCCGGTATCCAGGGCCGTGGCCGCGCGGCTCCTGTTTTTTTGTTCCTGCATTTCCTTCGCGAAGCCTTCTTCGTCAACGGCGAGGTTGTTTTCCCGGGCGATCAGGCGGGTGAGGTCTATCGGGAAGCCAAATGTATCGTATAGCTCAAAAGCGGCAGGACCGGCGATGGTGCCGGAGGCGGACGCGTCTTTCAGGATATCATCCATTTTTTTCAGGCCCTTGCCCAGGGTGCTGAGGAAAGATTCTTCCTCTTCTTTCACCACCCTGGCCACAAAGTCCTTCTGCTGGTGCAGTTCGGGGAATACGGTGCGGAACTGTTCGGCCAGGACGGGTACGAGCTGGCAGAGCAGGGGTTGCTTGTAGTCCAGGTAGGAAACAGCATACCGCACGGCGCGACGAAGGATGCGGCGGATGACATAACCGGCCCCGGTATTGGAAGGCAACTGGCCGTCCGCGATCGTGAAACAGATGGCCCGGATATGGTCGGCCAGCACCCGGAAAGCGATATCCTGCTTGCTGTCGGTTGCGGTGTATTTCTTCCCGGTAATCTGCTCCGTGGCATGGATGGTACCCGTGAACAAGTCGGTATCATAATTGGAGGTCTTCCCCTGCAGGACCCGAACCAGCCTTTCCAGTCCCATACCCGTATCCACGTGTTTATGGGCCAGGGGTTCCAGGCTTCCGTCCTTCAGGCGGTTGTACTGGATGAATACGTTGTTCCAGATCTCAATGACCTGGGGGTGGTCCATATTCACCAGCTGCTGTCCCGGGACGGCCTTGCGTTCTTCTTCCGGGCGACAGTCCACATGTATTTCACTGCAGGGACCGCAGGGCCCTGTATCGCCCATTTCCCAGAAATTGTCCTTTTTGTTCCCAAAAATAATATGGTCTTCCGGCAGTAGTTTTTTCCATTTGGCCAGGGCGATGGAAGAGGCGGGCAGGCCTTCCTTCGGATCTCCCTCAAAAACGGTGGCGTATAACCGATCTTTGTCGATCCCGTACACATTGGTCAGCAGTTCCCAGCTCCATTCGATGGCTTCGTCCTTGAAATAATCCCCAAAACTCCAGTTGCCCAGCATTTCGAACATGGTGTGGTGGTAGGTATCCACGCCCACTTCTTCGAGGTCATTATGCTTGCCGCTGACGCGGAGGCATTTCTGGGTGTCCACTACCCGCTTCCAGGGTGCGTTTTTATTCCCCAGGAAATAGTCCTTGAACTGGTTCATGCCCGCATTGGTGAACAGCAGGGTTGGGTCGTTCTTAACGACGATGGGCGCAGAGGAAACAATATGGTGCCCTTTGGAGGCAAAGAAATCAAGGAATTTTTGTCGTATCTCGGAAGAGGTCATCGGCATAAGTCTTGGAATTGGGTCAATTTTTGCTGCAAACGGCTATATTTGTTCGCATCGCCCTTAAAAGGCGCACAAAAGTACATCATTTCATGAAGCATGGCCAGCGCGGGAAACCGCCCGGGCGGCGTCCATATGAAAAAAGTCAAGTACTACTATAATACCAATACCCTCCGGTATGAAAAGCTGGTGGTCCCCCTGCGGGTCAGGTTGCTGCGCGTACTGGGCTTCCTGGCTACCGCTATTGTGACCGGCCTGATCATCGTGGCTTTTGCCTTCCGGTTCCTCGACTCCCCCAAGGAAAAACTGCTTCGAATGCAGTACGAGCGCTCGCAACAGGATTTCATAGCCATCCGCGGGCAGGTCCGCGACCTGGAAAACAGGCTGAAACAGCTGGAAAAACGGGACAATGACGTTTACCGGACCATTTTCGAAGCCAACCCGGTGCCGGACAGCGCCCGGGCAAAACAGATCGCCATGGAACAGGAGATCCGGCTGGTGTCTTCAATGGACGAGAACGAACTGGCCTATTCCATTGCAAACACGCTGGGGAATATCAACAGCCGGATGCAATTCCAGGAGAAATCCTACCAGGAAATTGAAGGCATGATCCGCAACAAGGAAAAACTCCTGGCAGGCACCCCGGCCATCCAGCCGGTGAGCAACAAGGACCTGAACCGGGTAGCTTCCGGCTACGGTTACCGGATCGATCCGGTATATAAGACGGTCAAGTTCCATGCGGGGCTGGATTTTTCTGCACCCCAGGGTACGCCTATCTACGCCACTGCTGATGGCCGGGTCAAAACCGCCGGCAACCTGGGTAACGGCTACGGAAACCATGTGGTCATAAACCATGGCTTCGGTTATGAAACCTTGTACGGCCATATGGTGCGCGTCAAGGTCCGTAACGGCCAGCAGGTAAAGCGGGGTGAAGTCATCGGCTGGGTAGGCAGTACGGGTAAAAGCACCGGCCCCCACCTTCATTACGAAGTACACAAGGGCAGCCGGACCCTCGATCCAATTTATTTTTTCTACAACGACCTAACCCCGGAACAATACCAGCAAATCCTGAAGCTGGCGGCCTCCAGCAACCAGTCGTTTGACTGATCCCTGCACCTCCTTGAAGGCGCCCGTTCCGTGGCCATTTCCCCGCCCTGTGTATAAAAAACTAGCGCGATCTTTGCTGTATTCGTTTAAATTCGACACATGTTAGCGCAACTGGACTTATTCACGCCGTCGGCGGATGAAGGCAGGAAACAGGATTCAACCAGGGGCAGGCTTGTGCCGCCCGACGTGATCCTCGTGGATGAAATCAACGAAATCCCGGAACCGAAGGTGACGCTTAAGCCTTTTGCCGCTGCAGATGCCGTACCAGCAGCCGGGGAACAGGAAACAATGGCGGAAGAACCAGCCGTGACGCCTCCTGCCCAAAAGGATGATACCCCCGGAACCGCAAAGAGCAACCGCGGAAGAAAGTCTATCCGGGAGATGAGCAGGGATGCTGCGCTGGTGGAGATTCCCCCTGACGAACAACTTTTCAGCAAACAATATTACGGTATCGGGGAAGTAGCCACCATGTTCAACGTCAATGCATCCTTGCTGCGATTCTGGGAATCTGAATTCGACATCCTCAAACCCCGCAAGAATAAAAAGGGCGATCGCTTTTTCCGCCCGGAAGACATCAAGAACATCCAGCAGATACATCACTTGCTGCGGGAGCGTAAATACACGATTGAAGGCGCCCGCGAATTCCTTAAAAAATCCGGTCGTCGCCAGCAACAGTTCGAAGCCATTGAAAGCCTGAAAAAAATCAGGACATTCCTGCTGGAACTGAAGGCAGGGCTTTAATTTCGCTTAACCTTTCCCGATAGCAAAAGGGCCGGTGTGTACACCGGCCCTTTTGCATTTTTGTGCGTCATGAACTCCCGCACCGGTTTATGAGTGTGCTAGGGCAGCAAAACGCGATCAATTACATGGATCACACCGTTGGTGGCAGTAATGTTTACGGCCGTGATATTGGAAGAAGGCTGGGTGCTGCTGGCGATCTTCACCCTGGCCGGGGACAGGTTTACCAGCAGGTTGCCGCCTTGCACGGTAGGCACGTTGGCGCCGTTTGTAAGATCAGACGCGAAGACGTTGGTTCCAAGCACGTGGTAACGCACAACGGTCTCCAGGGTTCCAATCGGTACTGCATCTATATCGGTGATGCCTGCTGCGCGAAACGCTGCATTGGTAGGCGCGAACACGGTATAGTTCCCGGGACCGGAAAGCGTTGGAACCAGGCCCAGGCGACTTACCGCTTGCACGAGGAAGGTGAAATTGGTGTCGGCAACGGCAATCTCGGCAATTGACTTTGTCGGGGGTATCAGCACCTTTTCAATAACATGCACCAAACCGTTTGAAGCTTCAATATCTGCCGGGGAAACTTTCAGGCCATTCATGAATACACCGTTCGTGTTGCTGGAAGCAAACAATTTTGTACCCAGCAGGGTTATCACGGCATCCGATGCCGGCACCTGGGATGAAGAAACAAAACTGCCCAGAACATGATACTTCAGGATGCTGTCTACCGTGGCAACGGGCAGTGCATTGATCACGGATTCCGTAATACCGGAAGCATTGAATGCATCATTATTGGGTGCAAAGACCGTGAGGGGATTGGTGGTGGACAGGGCGTTAGCCAGGCCTGCCTTTACAACTGCCGCCTCGAGGATCGAAAAATTCGGGTCATTAACCACCAGTTCCGTGATGGTAGGTTTAGGTGCTGTGTTCGGCTCATCATCACTGCAACCTGCGGCAACCAGGGTTAGCGATAAAATCAGGAACATCGACATACGTAAGATGAATGCATTTTTCATACTATAGGTTTAGCACACTATAACACGAGACATCATCTTCGGTTCATCCGATCCAATTATTTTTTATTCCGTCTGGCTATACCCGCCCGCAACTCAACGTTTATTGCATCGTGTTTACCTGTCGGGCCGTATCCTTCGTGTTCGGGGATTTTTTGCCATACGTCCTTTCTTTCAGCTTCAGTTCATACCCCGCTGGACCGTCCTTTGACTTGACTACAACGATAAAAAGATTGTCGTAGTCATTGTCGGGAATCTCCTTTATGCTCGGGTTCAGGGATAGCTCCTGCACCATTTTCAATACTGTATTGCTATGTCCAACGATGAGGGTATTCTTTTCCGCATCAAGAACGCGGTAGAGGAATTTTGCAAGCGTGTCATTGGTGTATGGGCTCACGGCAATCCCGGTTTGGAGACTGAGGGGTTCTGCCGTCTGCTGCGTCCGCCTGGTTTGTGTGGAATAAATGGCTTTGATTTGCTTCCTGCCGAGGTACCCTGCCAGGGACTGAGCCCTTGCCCTGCCCTCTGCCGTGAGGTCAGGATCCTTTGCGGGCATGGTACTCTTTTCCGCATGCCGGACGATATACACTTTTGTGCTGCGGCATTGCACCAGCATGAGCGGTATGAGCGCGAGTAAGATTATTTTTTTCATTTCAGTATGACAATGGATACTGCGAAAATCAGGTTTTTCCGCTTACGCAGGTTCTTTTTCTCATCCCGTTCATGGAATATTCCGCTTGCCTATTCATGTTTAAAGGGCGATCCGGAAAATATCTTTATCCATGCTCGGACAATGTCCCCCCATATGGAAACGGTCGCCCATGATCCGGCTGGTGTTGCCTTATATCTTTGGTATAGGCATCCAAACCTTCTTCCGTTTTGAAATACCATATTGGCTCTTCGTGCCGGGGCTGAGTCTCGCGGTGCTATTCGTTATGCAATTCCTGCCCGCATGGATGGCTTTTAAACACCGGTACACCCGGGGGCTTCTCGTAAATGCCTTGCTGCTCTCCAGCGGCGCACTCGCCTGTTGCGCGGCGCAACACCAGGAAAGCAAAGCATATGCCTTGCAGGCAAATCAGGCCGCCTGCATCCTGACCATCCTGGATAACCTCCAGCGAAAGGAAAAAAGTTATGCTACCCTTGCCAGGGTCCAAATGATCAGGGATGGAAATATTCAAACCATGCCCGGCCAATGCATGTTGTACCTGCCGCTTTCCGCAGGTGCAACGGATATCAAACCGGGGAACAGGATTTTTACCAACATATCGCTGCGAGACATACAACCACCCCGGAATCCCGGCGAAGTAGATGTCAAAAAAATATTCGCGCGCAAGGGGATATACGGCCAGCTGTTCTTGCGTGAAAACAGGATCCTCATCTTACCGGGAAACGAGCATGCCTGGATGCGGGATGCATTGCTGGCTCACCGTGGATGGATCCTGCAAACCCTTAACCGCTATATCAGGGACACGGCTGCACGCGGGCTGGCCGAAGCCATCCTGATCGGTTATCGCGTCAACCTGGACCAGGAACTGTCTGGGGCCTATGCCCGGACCGGCGTCATGCATGTGATCGCCATCTCCGGGTTGCACATCAGCCTGATCTTCTCCATTCTGCTCACCGCCTTTCGGCTGGTGCCGGTGTACGGACAAAATCCATGGCTGCATATTTTGCTGGCCATTCCGGCGATCTGGTGGTTCAGCATGCTGACCGGCGCATCCGCATCCGTGATGCGCAGCGCGGTCATGAGCACGTTGCCCGTCCTTGCATCCGTTTTAAGACGCAGGACAGACTCCCTGAATGTCCTTTCTGCTTCCGCCTTGTTATTGCTTGCCTTCAAGCCCGGCTGGCTATGGGATACCGGCTTCCAGTTAAGTTATGCGGCCGTGCTGGGCATTCTCCTATATCAGTCAAAAATCCAACGAAGCCTGTATGTAAAACATCCGCTGGGCCGGGCAACCTGGTCACTGGTCTCCGTCACCCTGGCGGCCCAGGTATTTACCACACCGCTGGTATGGTTTTATTTCAGGCAATTCCCCCTTTTCTTCCTTATATCCAACCTGGCAGCCGTACCCCTTTCCAGCCTCATCCTGCTTTCGGAACTGCTGGTCTGCGCACTCGGCAAGCAGCCCGTGCTGGCAGACACTGCGGGACAGCTTGCCACGGAGCTAATCCGCTTCCTCAACAACTTCATCACCCGTATGGACCGCATCCCTTTTTCGGTTATACGTAACATTTATATAGATTCCACCGCGCTTTGCCTCTTGTATGGGATCATCGCAGGACTTCATGGCTTCTTTCGCTCCGGCAGAAGAAGCTGGTGCCTGATCGTAGGCGGTTTTTCAATACTCCTCTGTGCATGGCAGGTTTTACAAACCCTGGAGGCGAACCGGCAATCCGGATTGCTGGTATTGCAGCTTCGCGGGCAAACAGCCATGATACGGCTCGAAGGCAGGACCGCCCGGCAGTACCTGTTACCCGCAGCGGAAGGCAAGATGGCAGGCACGCTGGCGATCCTTGAAAAAGCCAGGCAACACTACCGGTTAACGAAACATGAAAGCCAGATGCTGGGCAATGCCTCCGTTCAGATGCTGTCTGCCGGTAATCGACGAATCCTGGTATTGGCCGGCCACCCATCGCCTTTCCCCTGGCCCCGGGGGGCCCCGCCAGACATGGTCCTGCTCACCGGAAATACCCGCTATTCCCTGGAACATATCTACCGGGCAACCGGCTGCCTGCTTTTTGTGGCAGACGGATCCAATGCCTTGTGGAAAATTCAGCGATGGCGAAAAGAGTGCGAAAAACTACCTTTGCGGCTCCATTCCACCGCCCAGCAAGGGTCTTTCCTGCTGGATTGAACCAATCCCATCGGTATGCAAAAAAAGATTGAATCCGCACTGATTTCCGTTTTTTATAAGGACGGCCTGGAACCGCTTGTCCGGCTCCTGCACCGGCAGGGTGTCACCATCTACTCCACCGGTGGTACGCAGGCTTTTATTGAAAAACTGGACATCCCCTGCGTGCCCGTGGAAGATGTGACCTCCTATCCTTCCATCCTGGGCGGCCGGGTCAAAACCCTGCATCCGAAAATTTTCGGGGGAATACTGGGCAGGCGTTCCCTTGAGCAGGATATACGGGAGATGAAACAATTTGAGATTCCCGAGATCGACCTCGTGATCGTTGACCTGTATCCCTTCGAAGAAACGGTTGCCGCCACTACGGATGAAAAAGCCATCATAGAAAAGGTTGATATTGGCGGCCCTTCCATGATCCGGGCGGCCGCAAAGAATTTTGCAGACCTGGTGGTGATCGCATCCAGGGAAGATTACACCGCACTCCATTCCATACTGTCCGCCCAGGACGGTCAAACCACCCTGGAACAGCGCAAAAGTTTTGCCGCCAAAGCCTTTTCCATCGTGGCCCACTACGATGTGGCGATTGCCCGGTATTTTAACCCCGGTGACGATACCCACTTCTTACAGTCGGTCCAGCGCCCCACGATTATGCGATATGGCGAAAACCCTCACCAGAAAGGCGTGTTCTTCGGAAACCTGGACGAGCTGTTCAGCAAACTCAACGGCAAGGAACTCTCGTATAATAACCTCGTGGATGTGGATGCCGCGGTGCAGCTGATCGCGGAATTCAACGGATACCCCGAACCATACCATGTTGTCTTTGCCATCATCAAACACACCAATGTATGCGGGATCGCTGCCCGGCAAACGGTGAAAGCAGCCTGGGATGCCGCGCTGGCCGGGGATCCGGAGAGCGCCTTTGGCGGTGTGCTGGTCTGTTCGCATGAAATCGACAAGGAAACGGCGGAAGCGATCCAGGAGATTTTTTTCGAAGTGCTGATCGCCCCTTCCTTCAGCAGGGAAGCCGTTGAAATCCTTTCCGCGAAAAAGAACCGGATACTGCTGCAGCAGAAAAAGTCATTCACACCTTCCCTGCAGTTCAAATCCGTCCTCAACGGTGTTCTCCAACAGGGCATCGATGAGGGAAATACGTCTGCCTGGGAGGAAGTCGGAGGCCATTCATGCACGGAGCAGGAAAGACAGGAACTGAATTTTGCCAACCTCGTCTGCAAGCATCTCAAGTCAAACGCGATCGCCCTGGTAAAAAACATGGCGCTGATCGGCAAGGGTTGCGGACAGACGTCGAGGATTGATTCTTTGCGGCAATCGCTTGAAAAAGCAAAGCAGTTCGGCGCATCCACCGAAGGAGCCGTGATGGCCAGCGACGCATTCTTTCCCTTTGACGATTGCGTGCGCATGGGACACGAAGCGGGCATATCCGCCTTTATCCAGCCGGGCGGGTCCATCCGGGACAAGGATTCGATCGCATACTGCCAGGCACAGGGGCTCGCCATGGTGATTACCGGGAAAAGACATTTCAGGCACTAGGCATACGCATATGAGAGGGACGAAACTGATCAATTTTTTTGACTACCTGCTGAACACGGCCAGATCGTCCCTGCAACCCCTAAGGCCCTCCAGGCAGTCCGAAAAGACCAGGGCGCTGCTGGCCGTTGCACTCGTGAGTTTTTTCTGGGGCACCACCTGGCTGGCTTCCAAAAAAGGGGTGGAACACATGCCCGCCCTGCAACTGGCCGGAATCCGGCAACTGCTGGGCGGTGGATTATACGTGGCCTTTTTCGCGCTGCGTGGATTCAAGTGGCCGAACTGGAGCCAGCTGATCCGCTTTACCTGGATGAGCGTGCTGATGTTTGTGATCAGCAACGGTTTCAGTACCTGGAGCGTGCAGTACATCCCCAGCGGCCTGGGCGCCGTCATCGGGGCGATTGCACCCATCTGGATTGCCCTGTTCAGCCTTTTCATGTTCCGGGATACCCGTCTGAACATCACCACCGGCATCGGCCTCATCCTGGGCTTCTCCGGTATCCTGGTTATTTTTTACGATTACCTGGATGCCCTTTTTAATTCATCATTTTTCCTGGGCATCATCCTGGGCGTGATTGCCACCATGACCTGGGCACTGGGCACCCTGTTCACCGTCCGGCATGCACGAGACCTTGATCCCTATTACAGCATCGGATGGCAGATGTTCCTCAGCGGCCTCATCCTCACCATCACGGCATGGGTCACCGGTCAGCATATTCCCATCGCCGAAATTCCCACGCCTGCATGGTTTTCCATTGCTTATCTCGTCATTATCGGATCCATCATCACCTTTGCAGCTTTTATCTATGCGTTAAAGCGACTTCCAGCCGCACAAGCCTCCGTATACGCCTATATCAACCCGATCGTAGCCGTCATCATCGGCGCATTGCTGAACCACGAAAAACTGAACGCCTGGATTGCAGGAGGAACGCTTGTTACACTGATCGGTGTTTACCTCGTCAATACGGGATTCAAGAAGAATGCGGAATGAGTTAAAAGTTCACGGTTCACAGATCATAGTTCATAGTTCATGGTTCATAGTTCGTGGTTCATGGTTCATGGAAATAGTCGGCTTGATGCTCCACACAGTCAGCACTGCGCAAATATTTACCTGACAGTAGATGTATTTTCCATGAACCACGAACCATGAACCATGAACTAACGTCCGTCAACCGTCAACCGTCAACTATATATCCCAATACACCACTTCTTCCAGGAATAGCTCGTACACTTCCTTCCATCCCGCATGCATCGTATCACTACCCAATACATTATTGTGAAAAATCGTGTAAAGGGTTCCGCCGGTTTGCTTTACGCGGCCATGCATTTGCTGCAACGCTTCAAAAGCCTGTCCCGGCCGGAGGCCTTCTTCAAACAGGGCATTGGCATCCATAAAACAAAACGGGTGTATGCGCAACCCGGCGGCAGACTCCTCCTGGACATCATACCAGGTATATGCAGAAGACAGGGAAGCCCTGAATCCGTTCATGGAACCGTATCCCATGGAATAGTCATCCTGTATACCCAGGGCGGCAAGTCGCCGGTAGGTATCCGGCAGGTTCATGCGAATGTAATGCTGCCTGCTCGCGGTGATTTCCCGTCCAGCGAAATCTTCCATCCTGGCCTTTTCTGACGCCAGGAGCAAGGCATTATCGCCGCTTTGCCAGGATGGATGGATACCCATCGCGTAACCCATCGCATGATACCGCACCAGCGCGCGGAACGCCGGCTCGCCCGGATCAATATTCCTGTCATATCCAACCTGCCTGTCTGCCAGGAGGAAGAAATAAATGGGGCGAAGGCGATACCGTATATGCAGGGCGTCCAGCCATTCATATACGTCGTAGGGATCACGCGCGCCTTTTGCGATTACCCGGAACCGTTGGGATACCTGCGTGAAGTTGCCGTTGAGGAGGTCTCGCACCCATCCTCCTACACTGCGAATCACCCCCCGGTGACGGTACGCGAAGGCCACATCTATGTCGTACGTGGGAATAAAACGGAATATTGGCTCCGGCAGAAAAAGGGTGGGAAACCGGCTTCGTATGGCCTGTCTGAAAGTCTTCATCCATTCATTTACCAGCGGCCTTTCGAGGAAGGCTTCCCGGTAAGCTAAAGACTGCCTGGGGTCATAACGACCATAGCTGTCTTTTTGATGGGGCAGGTACTCTTCGTAGCGACTGACAAGGTAAAACGAGGCTGAAAAAATGTCAAAGGGAAAGTCCCCGCCCGGTATGCCGAAGAAAAATGGATAGTCAAAATCCCTTCGAACCTCAATCCCCTGCTCCCGCACACCCGTTTCCGAAAGCAGGCCATAAGCAGGCAAGAAAAATTCACTGTCGGTTATCCTGTTGCGTGCGTAGCTGAGCCTGGGCCCGTTGTGGTTTTCAAAGCGAAGCCGGTCTGTCGTTAACCGGTAGTCCAGCTTACAGACTTCACGAAACAGTACCCGGAGAATATACTGCAGGCGGGGGGTATCGGACTCGGAATAGATCAGCAGCATGAACGCGGTAGTTTGGTGCGGCCTCAGGCTCATCTTTCTGCGGACAGGCTGGCGTCGTTTCGATCCCGCCACTGCTGGTTAAAAGTTCGTGGTGCAAAATCCAGTCCTGCACGCTGTCTTTTCCAGCCCGTAAAGAGCCGGTTCACGACCCAGTTTTTCACCTTGCCGTTACCCGCATTCATCAGGCTGCGGCTCAGGGAAGCCTGCTTCCACATTTTCCACGCAACCCGCTCCGCCATGTTGCCCTGGCCCGATTCCACGGATTCGTAACGGTTCTCCAACAGCAGCTCATGCAGGTTGATTTTAACGGCACAGACTTCCGTACAATTCCCGCACAGGGAAGACGCATAACTTAGGTGCTTCCATTCTTCCATGCCGCGCAGGTGCGGTGTGATGACACTGCCGATCGGGCCACTGTACGTGGTGCCATAACTATGACCGCCGATATTTTTATATACGGGACAGGCGTTCAAACAGGCGCCACATCGGATACAGTAAAGGCTTTCACGGTTCTTCGGACTGGAAAGAATATTTGTTCGCCCGTTATCGAGCAGTATGACGATCATTTCCTCCGGCCCGTCTGTTTCTCCTTCCTGGCGTGGACCGCTGACCAGGGTATTATAGACGGTGATCTGCTGGCCGGTACCATAGGTAGCCAGCAATGGCCAGAAAAGGGCCAGGTCCTGCAGGGAGGGAATGATTTTCTCCAGCCCGCACAAGACGATATGTGTTTTTGGCCATGCACAGCTTAGCCTGGCATTGCCTTCATTCTCGGTCACAGCCACACTGCCGGTTTCCGCCACCAGGAAATTGGCTCCCGTGATGCCCACCTCCGCCGCTGTGTATTTGCCGCGCAAACGATCCCTGGCCACCAAGGTCATTTCCTCCGGACTGAGGCTGGGCGAAGTACCCAGTTTTTCCGCAAAAAGCCTGGCTACATCTTCCTTGCTCTTGTGCATGGCAGGTGTAACGATATGGTATGGAGGCTCTTCATCCAGTTGTTGTATGTATTCTCCCAGGTCAGTTTCCACGGATTCGATGCCCGCTTTCGACAGGAAATCATTGAGATGAATTTCTTCCGTTGCCATACTTTTACTTTTGACAACGCTTTTGCAATTTCTTTCCCGGCAGATGGAAAGAATGGCCTCCTGCGCTTCGTCTGTCGTTTCCGCCCAGATCACACGACCTCCCCTGGCCTGGCAATTTCGCTCAAATGTCTCCAGCATCCCATCGAGGTTCTCCATCGTCTTCCACTTGACGTTTTTAGCCATCCGCCGCGCAGCTTCCACATCGGTAAACTGCCTCTTCCCCTGGGGAACCACCGCATTGTATTTCCCGATGTTGAAATTAATCTTCCGGCGGTGCTCCAGGTCGCTTGCCCGCACGGTGCTTTTGGCCATGAATATGGATGAAGAGTCTGACATGGGATTAATGTTCAAAGTTCTATGTTCAATGATCGGGACCCGGGTTTTCCAGGCAGGCCGCGGCCCTGGGCGCCAGGGATACCTTCAGTACTCCCCTTACTTCCCAATTCCAAAATCCAAAATCTCACTTCCTTTCAAATACCGCTTCCAGTCCTTCATAGAACTCCAGACCGTATTTGCGGATGATGGCCTCTTTCAGGAAACGGAACACGGGCACTTTCAATTTCTTCCCCAGGGCGCACCCCGGGCTGCAGAGGCTTTCCCGGGGCTCATAGTTCATCATATCGTATCCCTCGTATTTGCTTTCCTTCACCTTGATGGGGTACAGATGGCAGGAAATGGGCTTTTTCCAGGGAATGGTTCCCCGGTTATAGGCTTCTTCGAAACTGCACTTGATAATTCCCTTTTCGTCCCTGAAACCATAAGCACAGATGCCACCATTCACGGTTGGTGTAACCCACCCGAATTCCTTATCATAACGATACAGGCCTGTCCTTTCAATTTCCTGCAGTCCCTCTTTGGGGATGAGGCTTTTTACCTTTTCATATGCGTTCCTGATTTCATCCAGTTCCTCCCCGGTCAGCGGGGCGCCTGCATCTCCGTCCTCACAGCAGCCGCCTTTACACTTCGAAAGATCGCAGACAAACTGGGCTTCCACAACATCCTCACTGATCAGTACATTATCGATCGCTATCAATTGGTAAGATTTATTCAAAAGTAGGCAATCCTGCGCGGTGGCGGGTCTGGCCGCCGGCTATTTTTTCCAGCGCAGGGTTTGGATCAGGTGCAGCATGTCTTCCTGGAGAAAATCATTCACTACGGCTAATGAATCCGAATTGGGTGCGGTATCAAAATATAAAGCGCCCCGCAGGAAATGACGACTGCTGTCCGTCAGGTAAAACTGGCGAGCGGTGGCCGCATTTCCTTCCACCTTGAAATAAATACCCGGAACCCCTTGCGGATTGTACAGCGGTGAATCCACGATGCCGCTGGCCTTGAGGGTATGCTTATAGGTCATTCGATACGCCTCTTCGCGCAGACCGTCAAAAGTGTTGCGGACGGTTGAATCCTTATAGCCCTGGTCCGTCTTGATCTTGTACACGGAACTACCGCCGATGGTTTTATAACTGAGGTACACCCGCCCACGGAATTCCGGGAAATCAAGGTTGATCCAGTAGGGATTATCAGGGTTATCGTCAAAGAGGGTACTGTCCCGCGTGATCACGCCATAAACCGGGTATTCAAACGTATACGGGTAACCGGGCTCGTCAAAAAGCCGGTATTTCCTTTCCGGGAAGTCTATGCGGAAATACCCCTTTTCCCTTGGTGTGTATGTGCTGTTGCAGGCAATTAAGAAAATGCCGGTCATGCAAAGAAAAATCCTGGGAACATATTTCATCATATCACGCTTGGGGCTGTACTATGGTTACCCTGACTTTCTGGATACGGTTTTTTTCAATTTCGAGGACCTTGAAAAGGAAATCACCCACTACGATTTCTCGATCCACTGCCGGGATTTCGCCGGTGAGTTCAAGCAATAAACCAGCCATGGTTTCACTGTCGCCCCTGACCTCGTCAAATGTATCCACGCCGAGGCCCATCATGCGACAGGCGTCGTTAATCATCGTCCTTCCTTCAAAAATAAAGTTGCTATCGTCCAGCCTGGCGTTGGGGCTTTCCTCATCATCAAATTCATCGCGGATATCGCCGATGATTTCTTCCAGGATATCTTCCAGCGTAACAATCCCTTCGGTTCCTCCGAACTCGTCCACCACCACCGCAAAGTGGATGCGCTTGGCCTGGAACTCCTTCAGCAGGTCTTCGATCAGGCGGTTCTCATGAACGAAGTAAGGTTGCCTGATCAGGCCCTGCCAGTTGAATTCGGCCGGATCCTGCAAATGCGGGATAATATCCTTGGTATGTATGATTCCAACAACCTGGTCCAGGTTGCCCTGGTACACAGGCAGCCTGGAATAGTGCAGTTCTTCCACACGTTTGATCAGATCCGGGAAAGTAGTGGATGCCTCCACGCCATGCACGTCGAGTCTAGACTTCATTACCTGCCGGACCGTGATATGACCGAACTTGATAATCCCTTTGAGGATGTTTTTCTCCTCCTCGCTGGCGTCCTGTGGTGTGGTCAGGTCGATGGCCTGGTCCAATTGCTCCAGGCTGTATGCCGTTGTCCTTGCCCCACCCAGTGTTTTTTCGATGCGGTCCATGAACCCAACCATCCACAGGCTGAGACCACGAAAAACGGTATGTATCCCCAGCACAATGGATGAAGCATAATAGGCAAAGCGAAGGTTATTCTGTGCGGCCCACACTTTGGGCAGCGTTTCGGAAAAAAGTACCAGCAGGGTACTGACCAGGACCACTTTGACAAAAAGAGAGAAAAAGAAATTAGATACCGTATCCATCCAGCTGTTCACCAGGAAATTGCAGATGATGATGATGGCCAGGTTGATCACGATATTGGCGATCATCAGCGATGCCAGCGTGACCCTGGGCTCATCCAGCAATTTGAGGATGCGGCGAGCAGCCGGCAGCTGCTTTGTTTTAAGCAGGTTTATGTCTTTAAAGGACAGGGAAAACAGGGCTACTTCCGCACCAGATACCATGAACGACATCATCAGGAGCAGGAGCAGTAAGAACACGATGATGGTCATCGCGGCCTGGGGCAATACAGCCAGCATCACGGAAAAAGGAGATTGAGCCAGAAAGACGGTCAGCAGGTCCTCGTTCAAAGGATAATGTTTGGTTCAACAATGGGAATACCCGGGCCTCATGACAAAGGCAGGTCCTCATGGCCTGCCTGTATTCCGGTCACAAACATACATAATTCATCCCGGCATTAAAAGTCCATGGGGGGTGGCGCGTCTGACGGTCCCGGGATATCTTCTTCAGGCCCGCCCGGGCCACCCGGCATCCCACTGCCATCCGCACGCTTGTCCAGCATGATGAGGTTATCCCCAACCACTTCCGTGGCAAATTTCCGATGCCCTTCTTTGTCGTCCCAGTTCCGGGTCCTTAGCCGCCCTTCCACATAGATCAGGCTGCCCTTATGCAGGTATTTCTGTGCCAGTTCAGCCAATCCCCTCCAGAGGACAACGGTATGCCATTCGGTTTGTGAAATCAATTTTCCCGTCCGGTCCTTATATGTTTCGGTGGTGGCAAGGGGGAATTTAGCCACTGCGATATTCCCTTCCAGAAACTGTACATCCGGGTCCTTGCCCAGGTTACCAATCAGCATCACCCTGTTTACGCCGCGCATACGATTTATATTTTATTCATTCAATCTTTGCCTGTCCTGCTTGCGTATTTAAATGTACCTATTTTCCTCTAAATAAGAAATGATGTATTTCGGAAAAGCCAGTTGCTTCAATTCTTTCCTGCCCACCCAGCGATAGCCCTCCGGAACCTCCCTCATGCTCTTTTTTACGTTGATCCGGATAAACTTTCCCCTGATGTGCTGGTGGGTAAGTTGCTGCGATCTAAGCGTTGAAATCTCATCAATAACGGTATGTTCAGCAGTCAGCCAGGACCGGATGGAAGGATGTTTACGTATGGCGGTGTCCGTAAGGGCCTGGTCAGACTCTACCAAAAAGAGTTCGTGCAGGTTTTTCCAGATATCGCGACTGGTTCGTTCCCTGACGAGGAACTTCCCCCCGGCCGAAACCAGGCAGTAGTAAAACCACCTTGACTTTTTCGCCGGCTTGACCGTTTTAAGGGGAATCCGGGTAACTTTCCCTAACCTGTACGCCTCGCAGATCGCCTGCATGGGGCAGGACGCGCAGAGGGGATTTTGCGGTTTGCAGACCGTAGCCCCGAAATCCATCATCGCCTGGTTATAGGCTGAGGGATGGGTCCGGTCGAGCAATTTCTCCGCCAGTTCATTGATCTTTCGCCGGGTGGCGGGCTGGTCCACCGGTTCCTCCCATCCGGATATCCGGCTCAGCACCCGGATCACGTTGCCGTCGACCACCGCATGCGGCAGCTCAAAGGCAAAGGAAGCGATCGCGGCGGCGGTATAGGTTCCTACCCCTTTGAGCGACAGGATTTCCTCATAAGTCCGTGGAAAACGGCCCCCGAAACGATCCATGAGCATGCCGGCCGTGTGGATGAGGTTCCGGCAGCGACTGTAATAGCCAAGTCCTTCCCAGAGTTTGAAGACCTCCTGTTCCGGCGCCTGCGCCAGGTCCGCGATGGTGGGATACCGACGGATGAATCGTTCATAATATTCCCATCCCTGCTCCACGCGGGTCTGCTGAAGGATGATTTCACTTAGCCATATGCGGTAGGGATCCTTTTCCCCTTTCCAGGGCATCTTGCGTGTATTCTCATGCCGGTTCCAATGCATGAGGAGGGATGTGAAACGGGAAATCATTTGTTTTCAGGTTATTAGGGTGCCAGATGGCATAGATTTCTGTTCATGAATACAATTTTTCTTAAAAAAGTCCGTTCATTATACACCGATAGCGCTTATAATTAATTGATTTTATTAATTTTATCGCCGGTTCTGGGTCATTGGCCCGGATCCCCTTGGGGGAACAACCAATTTAAAATCAACATATCCCATTTTCCGAAAAAATCGCCCAAAATGAGAAAAGCCGACTTAATCAACAACATTGCCGAAAAAACAGGCATCCCCAAGGTAGACGTTCTGGTAGCCCTGGAAACGATGTTCAAAGAAGTGAAAGAATCCCTTTCCCAGGGTGAAAATATCTATATCCGCGGGTTCGGCAGTTTCATCACCAAGAAAAGAGCGGCAAAAATAGGTCGTAATATCAAAAAGAATACGGCTGTTCATATCCCGGCCCATTTCATTCCTGCTTTCAAACCCGCCAAGGAGTTTGTCCAGGAAGTCAAGAAATTACAGATCGATGCCACGATTAACGAAGACGGCGCAGAAGAAATGGCCGAAGCTCGTTAACTTCGCGGTTAAACGATAACAACTTGAACAAGCAACAGTGGATTGTTGCAGGTAGCGGCATCATCTTACTTTTCAGCCTGTATTTTTTCGGAAGAACAAAACCCCTCCCCAAGGGTACCATGGAAACGGCCGCGGCCCCCGCTGGGCAAGCCGACCATGAGCTTGTTTCCATCGATGAAATTTTACGGCAGGCCAGGCAAAAGCTCAGCCCCTCTCAGGCCGCCAGGGTCACTACCCTGGAAAACAGCCTGTCCAGGGGCGATCTGGTTTCCCAGAAAATCAGCCTTTACGGGCAGTTGGCCGTTTTCTGGAAGGACAGCGCCATGGTTTATGAGCCATATCTCTGGTACCTGGGCGAAAAGGCTAAATTGGAAAATTCTGAAAAAAACCTCAACTTTGCCGCCCATTCCTACCTGGAAGGGCTCCGCGGCGTTGCAGACCATTCGATTCAACGCTGGATGGCCATCCAGGCGAAAGATCTCTTCACCCGTTCCCTTGCGCTGAACCCAGCCAACGATTCGGCTAAAGTTGGCCTTGGAAGCACCTATTTTTTTGGCAGCGGCGGCGATGCCCCTCCCATGGAAGGTATCATGGCGATCCGGGAAGTGGCACAGCGCGACAGCACCAACATGTTTGCGCAGTTTATGCTGGGTTATGGGAGCATGATCTCTGGGCAACTGGATAAGGCCACCGAAAGATTTGAAATGGTCGCCCGCCGTGAACCTGGAAATATGGAAGTAGTCTTCCTGCTTGCGGAAACCTACGAACGATTGGGCGAAAAGGAAAAAGCGGTCCGTTGGTATGAAACCGCCAGGGCGAGGGTGACGAACCCCGAGATCGTCCAGGCCATCGACGAAAAGATAAAGTCATTGAAATAATTTTTAACGGTATTAAATCAAAGCATTATGCCTTGCGGTAAAAAAAGAAAACGTCATAAAATCGCCACTCACAAGCGTAAGAAAAGGCTGAGGAAGAACCGTCACAAGAAAAGGAATAAGTAATTTCCTGTGATGGAACCCAACCGCATGGTTGGGTTCAGTCCGACTGTATACGAAGGATTGCCTGCCATATATCCCGCAAATCCTCGCACGACAGTCCATCCGGTATGTTCACCTGTGTTGCGGATGTATTAAAGTGCCTGACGCTTGAATAAAGAACTCATTATAAATGCTGCTCCCCAGGGCGTGGAAATCGCCCTGCTCGAGGATAAAAAGCTGGTGGAACTGCACAGTGAAAAAGCAGACGCCAGCTTCGCCGTGGGCGATCTTTACCTGGGTAAGGTGAAGAAACTCATCCCCGGCCTGAACGCGGCATTTGTGGACGTGGGGTTTGAAAAGGACGCTTTCCTGCATTATACAGACCTGAGCCCCTATGCGCGCTCCCTGCTCAAGTTCACCCAAATGGCGATGCAGGATAAAAGCCCCGAGGGATTCGATTTCTCTAAATTCGAAACGGAGCCTGAAATCATCAAAACGGGCAAGGTCACCGAGGTGCTGGGCCAAAAGCCGAACATCCTCGTGCAGATCCTCAAGGAACCCATCGCCGCCAAGGGCCCACGCCTGAGTTGCGAAATTTCCCTGCCGGGCCGGTTTGTGGTCCTCACCCCCTTCAATGATGTGATCGCGGTTTCGCGTAAGATTCACTCATCCGAGGAAAGACGCCGGCTGCAAAAGATCGTGGAGTCCATCAAGCCCCGAAATTTCGGCGTTATCGTACGTACGGCCGCCGAAGGTAAGAACACGGCAGAGCTGCATGAGGACCTGAGCAACCTGTTTGCCAGCTGGAAGAGCCTGCAGCAAAACATGAAAGGCGCTTCCGCCCCGGCAAAAATTCTCAGCGAGCAAACCAAGACTACCAGCATCCTGCGGGACCTCCTGAACGAGGATTTCAATAAGATCGTGGTGAATGACAAGGCCCTGTACAACGATACCCGCAGCTATATCCAGAAAATAGCTCCCAATAAGGCCGATATCGTTTCCTATTACCATAACGGCTCCCCCATTTTCGACCAGTTCGGCGTCACCAAGCAGGTAAAAGCCGCTTTCGGAAAGACGGTAAACCTTCCCAGTGGTGCCTACCTGATCATCGAACATACGGAAGCCCTGCACGTGATCGACGTCAACAGCGGTTACAAGAGTGTGGGCAATAACCAGGAAGAGAATGCCCTGCAGACCAACCTGGAAGCCGCAGAGGAAATCGCCCGGCAGCTCAGGCTCCGCGATATCGGCGGTATCATCGTCGTGGATTTCATAGACATGAAACTCCCCGATAACAAGAAGCGCCTGCATGAAGCCATGGAAGGTTTCATGCGGATCGACCGGGCCAAGCATGCCGTCCTGGCGATATCTAAATTCGGCCTCATGCAGATTACGCGCCAGCGTATGAAGCCGGAGATGAGCATCAATACACAGGAAGTATGTCCTTCCTGCCAGGGTACCGGAAAGATTTCCTCCGCGCTGATCCTGGAAGACGAAATCGAGAAAAACCTCAGCTACCTGTCCATGCAGAAGCATAAAGGACTCAAGGTAGTGGTCCATCCCATCCTGTACGCATACCTCACCAAGGGTCTGATCTCCATCCGCCGCCGGTGGAGCTGGAAATTCAAGCAAAAGATCCGCATCGACGCCAACAACAATTACCACCTCACGGAATTCCATTTCTTCGACGCGCAGGATGAGGAAATAAGATTGTAGTTCATGGTTCTTTTAATTGTTTACTATAAACTAAGAAACCCAAACTGATTCTTTCTGTGAACCGTGAGCTGTGAACTGTGAACTAAATAAAAAAACCCCGGCAAACGCCAGGGTTTTTTTATGGGAGATGATCTTCCTATTTTTTCATCCTCAGGATATAGTTACCATAGTTGGTACCACCGCCTCAGGAGAAGAAGAAACCGGTTCCCTGCGCGGTGAAATTCTCAAATCCGGTGCCATAGCTTCCGTAGGTTTGCTTGGCCACCGTGGCTGAACCCGTAGCCGGGTTAACGGTCACCACCACCGGGTTAACACCCGGAGGCGCTGCATACGGGAACATATAAGTAACCGTTGCACTGTTGGCCGTTGCCGTGATCTCAGCCGTTTCACCTGTCGCGCCGTCCCAGCCATCCGTCGTAATGGTGTATGTTCCTGCAGCATCCGCGGGGATGAAGGGACAAACCACTGTTGCCTGGAAGGTCAGGGCGAAAGCC
>JALOMP010000372.1 GCA_025455365.1 Chitinophagaceae bacterium
CAGGAAGTCCGGTTCAAACTGGATGAAGACGGGAAGCCGATAGGCATTGTGGTCAAGGAAAGCAAGGAAGCCCACCAGTTGGTTGAGGAGTTCATGCTGCTGGCCAACCGAACCGTGGCAGCCTATGTATCCGCCATAAAGGTTAACAAGAAGGAAGTACCCTTCCCATACCGGATACACGACCAGCCTGGTGAGGAAAAGCTGCTGCCGTTTATTGATTTTGCGCGGAAGTTCGGTCACCGTTTTGAGGTGGGAAGCCCCACCGAGATCGCGCATTCATTTAATGCCATGCTGCAGGCCGTGAAAGGACAGCCGGAACAACATGTGCTGGAACAGCTTGGCATCCGGACCATGGCCAAAGCCATTTACAGCACGGAAAACATCGGCCACTATGGTCTGGGTTTCGAAAACTATTGCCATTTCACATCGCCCATCAGACGATACCCGGACATCATGGTTCACCGTATTGTTGACCAGGCGCTCCGCCAGAAAATTAAGCCGGAGAAAAAAATGGAGGAGCGTTGCCGGCATAGCAGTGAGCGTGAAAGGGCCGCGATGGAAACGGAAAGGGCGGCCAATAAATACAAGCAGGTGGAGTACATGAAGCAGTTCCTGGGGGAGGAATTCAGTGCCATCATCAGTGGTGTGGCCAGTTTTGGGTTCTGGGCGGAAACGATTGACCACAAGTGCGAGGGCCTGGTCAGTGTTTTCAGCCTGCAGGATTACGACGATTTCAGACATATCGAGGAGGACTACTGCCTGGTTGGACGACGCAGCGGCAGGACCTTCCGTATGGGCGACCGGGTCCGTATTAAAGTCATTAGCGCCAACCTCACCAAAAGGCAACTGGACTATGAATGGGTGTTAGAAGTAGAACAACCTTCACAGCCGAAAAAAAAGAAAAAAAATAACAGTAAGGTATAAATGAAATTAAGGGAGGATGCAGTTCATGCATAGTTTCGAAGAATTACTCAGTGGATTTGAGGATTATTTTAGCCACCGTCATTTTCCCGAGGCTCCGGGCACACTCTATGATCCGGCCGAGTCTTTCCTTGGCATGGGCGGAAAACGGGTGCGGCCCGTGATGTGCCTGATGGGCAATGAACTTTTTGACGAGATCAACCCGGATGCATACCCGCTGGCAACCGCTGTTGAGTTGTTTCACAACTTTACGCTGATCCATGATGATATCATGGATAAGGCACCCATTCGGAGGGGGCAGCCCACTGTGCACGCGCGTCATGGCGAAGCAACGGCACTCCTGGCCGGGGATGTGATGCTCGTGGCAGCGTATGATTACCTGAACCGCCTGGACAGCCGATACCTGAAAAAGATCATCCAGCTCTTCAACCAGACGGCGCGGGAAGTATGCGAAGGTCAGCAACTGGACATGGATTTTGAGAAACGTGAAAGCGTATCCCTGGAGGAATATATGCAGATGATCGGCCTCAAAACGTCGGTACTCCTGGCTGCGAGCCTTCGGATGGGAGCCATCCTGGGCGGGGCCGGCGAGGGCAACCAGCAACATCTTTATGCTTTCGGAAAGAAACTGGGCATGGCCTTCCAGGTTCAGGACGATTACCTGGATGCCTTCGGTGATCCGGAGAAATTCGGAAAGCAGGTGGGTGGCGATATTCTCGCAAACAAAAAAACCTTCCTGCTGATCCATGCACTGGAAACGGCATCGGCTGGCGGGCAGGCTGAACTTCGAAGGCTGATGCAGGGCACCGAGGATGGAAAAGTGGAAAAAGTGTTGCAGATTTTCCGGGAAAGCGGCATCGACTCTTGGGCCATGTCCCTTAAGAATAATTTCCTGGAAGAAGCTGCCACACACCTTGAGGAAATCGCCGTTTTATCCAACCGGAAAAGACCGCTTACAGACCTCATGCATTATCTCGTGCAGCGGGATAAATAAACAACCCCGTCGTATTCCTGGTATCATACCATTAACGAATTATCCTTATCTTGACCGGATAATCTTTGGATATGGCCAATTCCGTGCTTAGAAAAAAATCCCTGGAAAATATTCTCCGTGAATCCGAATCAGGAGGTACAGATGGTCATGCAGGCCCGAAGATGAGAAAGGTGCTTAGCGTCCGCGACCTCACTTTTATGGGCGTCGCGGCTGTGATCGGTGCAGGTATATTTTCCACTATTGGCGCTGCCGCTTTCAATGGAGGGCCCGGCGTTATCTTCCTTTTCCTGATTACGGCCATCACCTGTGGATTTACCGCGCTTTGTTATGCTGAATTCGCGTCCCGCGTACCGGTATCCGGCAGCGCATATACATACTCGTACGTAACATTCGGGGAAGTGGTAGCCTGGATCATCGGCTGGGCCCTGATCCTGGAGTATGCCATCGGGAACATCGTGGTAGCCATCTCCTGGAGTGCATATTTCAATAACATCCTGAAAGCTTTCAGCATCCACCTGCCCGACTGGCTGGCCACTGGTTACCAGACAGCGAAAATGGCATATAATGATGCGGTGGCCGGAAACAAACCCCTGGAAGACCTGGTGTATACGCAAGCACCCACCATCGCGGGGTTCAAGGTGATCATCAACCTGCCTGCATTCATCATCGTGGCCCTGGTTACGATACTGGCTTACATCGGCATACATGAAAGCAAGCGTACGGCCAACGGAATGGTACTGCTTAAGATCGCCGTCCTGGTACTCGTGGCCGTGATAGGGTTCTGGTACATATTTTCCGAAGGAA
>JALOMP010000094.1 GCA_025455365.1 Chitinophagaceae bacterium
CTGTGAACTGTGAACTGTGAACTGTGAACTTCTTTCCTCATGCCGAATTCCGCCCCGCGTTGATAATCCCGAATGAACATCTCATGACAAGCTTCTCATAGCTTTGCTTGATGGGCGACTGCACCAGTTTCTCTTCCATCTCCCGGACGCGGGTAATGGCATATTGCTGAATGGTAGTCAGCGGCAACACGATTCTTTCCCGCATCTGCACCGATACCTGTTCCACCGGGTAATCAGCCATGAGTTCTGTGTTTCCGGATAACCGGGTAACATACCGCACGGTGCGTTCATATTCCTGGTAGATCATATTCCATATTTCGCCATATACCGGGTGCTCAGACAGGAAGGCCGTGAGTGGAAAAAAACATTTTTTCATGGCCATCTCGCAGTTGTCCATCAGTGTCTTGAAAAAAGCCGACTCTCTGTATAAGGTTTGCACTTCGTTAAACCTTCCGGCCTCATCCATCTTCTGCAGCGCGGCACCCACACCGTAATACCCGGTAACGTTTTGTTTAAGCTGGCTCCAGGCTCCTACAAACGGTATGGCCCGAAGGTCCTTCAGGGTCAGGCGACCGGAAGATCCCCGCTTTGCCGGCCTGCTGCCGATATTGGTCTCCGCGTAAAAGCGCAAGGGGCTCGCGTGACCGAGATAATCCAGGAAATAAGGATGGTCCTTCAGTGCACGGTACGACTCATACCCTGTCTGAGACAATTCCTGCAACAGTGATGCCTCACGGATATCCATGGTCTTGTTGATATCGGGGAAAAGCTCATTGCTGATA
Source organism: Chitinophagaceae bacterium (assembly GCA_025455365.1). Taxonomy (GTDB): domain Bacteria; phylum Bacteroidota; class Bacteroidia; order Chitinophagales; family Chitinophagaceae; genus Pollutibacter. Next base: position 783 of record JALOMP010000094.1, read on the forward strand.
CCCGCATGGATAAGTTGCTCGATATTGAACTGGGCGGCATCCACCGTTCCAAAATTGGAACTCACCGTCTGTCCCTGTATGGTCAACTGAATTTCCTTATTGGCGATATTCTTTCCCAACGACGCGTAAAACTTGTGTGTCTTTCCACCTCCCCGTGCCGGGGGCCCGCCTCGTCCATCGAAAAATACCACATCGATCCCGTGTTCCCGTGAAATCCGTGTAAGGTCTTCCTTGGCTTTGTAAATACTGAAGTTAGCCATGAGGTAACCGCCATCTTTCGTACCATCACTGAAGCCAAGCATGATCGTCTGCCGGTTCTTCCGTCGTTTCAGGTGCGCCGCATATACCGGATGGGTGTACAGGGTGCGCATCGTGGTCTCTGCCTGCAAAAGGTCATCAACCGTTTCAAACAAAGGCACGATATCCACCCGTATCTCTTCGTCATTCCAGCCGCCGAGCCGGAAGAGCGCGAACACTTCCATCGGGTTCAGCGCGTGATTGCACTGGCTGATGATATACCGGCTGCAACCCTCCTGTCCATTCATTTCCTGGATCTGCCGTATGGTACGCACACTTTCCAGCGTATCCTTCAGCAATGGATCGTCGATGGAATCCATGTTCACCGGACCCTGGATCGAAGCAAGGGCTTCCATTTTCTGTTCGGGGTTCATCAGAGCGTATCCTTCGGGCAAAGGACTCTTACCGGCGGCAAGCGATTCCAGTACTTTCCCATGCACGGAACTGTCCTGCCGTATATCCAAAGAAGCAAAATGAAGCCCGAAAAGTTCTACCCGGTTTATCAACTGGTTGACAAGGTTAACAAACAACCCGTTGTGCTGGTACATCAGCGTTTGCCTGATTTCGCCCAGTGTCTGCAGGATCTCCGCAGCCTGGAGGTTGGTCCGCTGGCCTGGTATGAAAATATTGTTATAGAGCTTTTTCTCCAATTCCTGCAAGGATTGCTCTACGCCCTCAAACGTCAATCGCCTCCTGAGTTTGCGTACATCCATGTAGTAGCATTTGATGATACTGCCGCGCAGGGCTTCCGCAACTTTCAGCGTCGTATCAGCAGTCACAAAGGGATTTCCGTCCCGGTCGCCACCGGGCCAGAAACCCATATGGATGACCGGGTTTCCGGAAGACATGGCATCCGCGAAATTGGATTTGAGGTATTGAAGTATCCTCCCCGACGCGTTGTAGAATACATTTTCGAGATACCATATCAGGCTGATGGCCTCATCATAAGGCGTGGGTTTCTGTTTTTTGAAAAAGGGGGTTTTACCCAACTGTTGCAGGTAACTGTTTATCTGCCCGACATTATTCTCTGAAATCGCCCGTGAAAGATCATTGATGATACCCAAAACCGCTCCCGGGTAAAACTGTGTGGGATGGGCCGTCAATACAAGTCTTACCGCAAAGTCTTTCAGCTTTTCCACCAGTGCCTCCTGCCGGCCATTCTGCGCAACTTCACTTTCAAGTTGTTTCAGTGTGCCAGCACCGCCCATATCATGCACGTCCCGGAACGCGGCATCTTCCAGCGCGTCAAAGAGCACAACCTGTCGCTCAACGTACTGAACGAAGCGGAACAACAGATCGAGGCGGTCCTGTTCCTTCGTATAGGAAGTATGACGGTTGAAAAATTCGTCAATGATCTGCAGCGGACTCTGCTTTCGCCGGTATCCTTCCTCGCAGTTACTGAGGAGCAAAGACAGGAGGATACCCGTCTTCTCAATGCGGTGGAAAGGAAGAGATGTAAAAAGGCTGTTGTACAGCTGGAATTTAATGCCCACCTGCGTATTAAACTGCTGCAGCGAAGCAGAAGATGACTGGCTCATGAAAGTCCTTTTTCCTTGTTGGGGTTGGATGGCAGGCAATCGGCGGAGAATGAAGTTAAAATATTTTCCGCAGGCATCACTTGTTTTTTCGGATTATGACCGTATCTTCGGCATCCTTCAATGGCAGTACGGCACACATATTCCAATTCCATCAACCCGGCCACCCGCCTGGTTTCTGCCATTACCATCACCACCATTACAACCCGTTAAGGGTTGAAATTGCACATACCATTCCGGGGCCCTTGGGCTGCTACAACAGACAGAGTCATTATTATCTTATTCCATTACATTTTTCATGAAACAGGTTCTAAAATTCGGCGGAAGTTCCGTTGCCAATGCAGACAATATCCGCAAAGTGATAGGCATCGCCGCACAAAAATCTAAAAAATCACCGCTCTTCCTGGTTGTATCTGCGCTGGGCGGAACCACGGATGCACTTCTGCATAGCGGGACCCTGGCGGCGGAAGGCAGCGAGAAATACCGCGAAGTGCTGCTCGCACTGGAAACGAGACACCTCGATGCCGTCAAATCCCTCCTGCCGGTACAAAACCAAAGTGCCACGCTAAGCCTGGTAAAAACCCTATGCAATGAGCTGGAGGATATCTGCAACGGCGTCTTCCTGCTGCGGGAATTTTCAAGTCGCACCCGGGACCGAATCGTGAGCTATGGCGAATTGCTGTCCTCCCGCATCATCGCAGCTGCCATGCAGTGCCTGGGACTGGACACAGGATGGAAAGACGCACGCGAACTCATCCGGACAGACAGTGGCTTCGGCCAGGCCGCGGTCGATTTTTCGGCTACACAAGGCCGTATAACCGAATTCCTGCAGTCCTCCCACCAAAAGATCATGGTGGTACCCGGGTTCATCGCATCGGATGCGTCCGGCGTCACCACCACGCTGGGCAGGGGTGGTTCAGACTACACGGCCGCCATCCTGGCTGCCGCCGCCGCTTCGGAAGTACTGGAAATATGGACGGACGTATCCGGCATGATGACGGCAGATCCGCGCTGGGTAAGCAATGCGCGCATCATCCCCTCTATCTCCTACCAGGAAGCCATGGAACTCTCTCATTTTGGCGCGAAAGTCATCTACCCGCCCACCATTCAACCGGTCATGAATAAGGACATACCGGTTTGGATCAAAAATACATTTGCACCGGAAGACCCGGGGACAGTGATTGTGCAAAATCCCGAGTATGACGGAAGCATTATACGTGGCATTTCAAGCATAGGGCAGGTGGCCCTGTTAAGCCTTGAGGGCAGTGGCATGGTGGGTGTTCCAGGCTTTTCAAAACGCCTTTTTGAGGCGCTGGCACAGTCCGGAATCAATGTGATCCTCATTACGCAGGGTTCCTCGGAACACAGCATCTGTGTTGGCATTGACGGCGTGAATGCGGGCAAGGCACGCGAGGCAGTTGACAATGCCTTCCGGGTGGAGATCGCCCTGCAAAAAGTTGATCCGCTGGTGGTGGAGACAGACCTGTCTATCCTGGCCCTGGTAGGCGAACAAATGAAAAGTCACCCCGGTATCAGCGGCCGGATGTTCGGAGCACTGGGCAGGAATGGCGTCAACGTAAGGGCGATCGCACAGGGATCCTCGGAAAGGAATATTTCCGCCGTAATCTCCACCGCGGATGTTCGCAAGGCACTGAACGTGCTGCATGAGGAATTCTTCGAAAGCAGCGACAAACAGGTGAACCTGTTCATCGCCGGCACCGGCAACGTAGGCAAGCGCCTGATGGATCAACTAAAAAAACAACAGCTTTGGCTGAAGGAACATTTGCGACTGCAGGTACGCGTCACGGGCCTCTGTAACAGTCGCCGCATGCTGGTGAACGAGTCGGGTATCGAACTGGATCGCTGGCAGGAACTGCTGGAAACCGGTGAAAAAGCAAGCATGGCTGGATTCAGCCAGGCCATGATCGAACGAAACCTTCGAAACAGTGTGTTCGTAGACGTCACGGCCAGTGAGGCAATACCTCCTTTTTATGAAGCATTGCTGCGTAAATCAATGCCGGTAGTGGCCTGTAACAAGATCGCCGCCTCATCCGCTTATGACAATTACAAAAAACTGAAGGACCTCGCCCGTGAATACAGCTGCCGCTTCCTGTTCGAAACCAACGTGGGCGCCGGCCTGCCGGTGATAGGCACGCTGAACGACCTGATGGGCAGCGGCGATACCGTACACCGCATTGAAGCCGTGCTGAGCGGCACCCTGAATTTTGTGTTCAACCATTACGATGGGAGCCGGCCGTTTGCGGATGTGGTCCGGCAGGCGCAGGATGAGGGGTACACGGAGCCTGACCCGCGCCTGGACCTCAGTGGCACTGATGTGATGCGGAAAATCATGATCCTTGCCCGCGAAGCGGGTGAGAAAATTGAAATGGACGACATTACCTGCCGGTCCTTCCTGCCCGCTTCGTGCATGAATGGCAGCGTGGAAGACTTCTACAAGGAAATGGCAAAACAGGAAAGCCATTTCCGGAACTTATATGATGAAGCGGCCGGCAAAGGATCAAAATTGAAATTCGTAGCTTCCTATCATCAAGGCCAGGCAGAGGTGGGGCTCCGGCATATTTCGCCGGACAGTGATTTCTATCATCTGTATGGTAAGGACAATATCGTTCTCTTTTATACCCAGCGGTATCCTGATCAGCCGCTCGTGGTGAAAGGGGCCGGTGCCGGTGCGGAAGTCACAGCCAGCGGTGTGTTCGCCGATATCATTCGGGCAACCATGCATTGACAAACCCCATCAAACTCATGCATAAAACCATCTATATCTCAGCCCCCGCAACGATCGCCAATCTCGTGTGCGGATTCGATGTCCTGGGCCTGGCCCTGGAATCGCCCTCCGATCCCATGCAACTCAGCCTCTCTGAAACAGACGGACTCCGTATTCATCATACGGACAACTATGCGTTACCGCTGGCACCCGAGAAAAACGTCGCCGGCGCCGCACTCCTGGCCCTGATGCAGGAGTGGGGAAAACCGATCGGGCTGGACCTGGTCATTCACAAAACGATCAAACCGGGCAGCGGCCTGGGGTCCAGTGCCGCCAGTTCGGCGGGGGCCGTAGCCGGCGCCAACCACCTGCTGGGGAATCCGTTTTCAAAAGAAGACCTGGTGCGGTTTGCCATGAACGGCGAAAAAGTAGCCAGCGGCGTGAAACATGCGGATAATATCGCGCCCTGTATTTACGGAGGAGTTACGCTGATCAGATCGATACATCCCCTTGACATCGTACCCATTGAAGCACCTCCCATGCATGTGACGGTTGTTCACCCGCAGATTGAAGTCAGGACTTCAGACGCCCGGCAGATCCTGCGAAAGGAAGTGCAATTGAAAAATGCCATCAGGCAGTGGGGCAATATCGCCGGATTGGTGGCAGGCCTGATGAAAGGCGATTACAACCTGATCGGGCGCTCCCTGGAGGATGTGATCATCGAACCCGTGCGAAGCATCCTGATTCCCGGCTTCGACGAGGTCAAAAAACGATGCCTGGAGGCCGGTGCACTGGGTGGCGGTATTTCCGGCAGCGGCCCGTCCATTTTCATGCTCAATGAACACCGGCAGACTGCAAAAACCATTGAAAAAATCATGCAGGAAATTTATACCCGCCTGGGCATCGAACATAAGACATATGTAACAGCCGTGAACCACCACGGCGTAAGGCTTTCAGACAAACCTTTCACGGAACCCACCCATTAACCTGCGTGAATAAAACCACATGAAATACTATTCATTAAAACACGGTTCCCCACCGGTTGATTTCAGGACCGCTACCCTACTCGGACAAGCGCCTGACCGGGGCCTCTACTTCCCGGAACAGGTACCCGTATGGTCCCCGTCCTTCCTGGAACGATGCAGGCAGGTACCGGCCACGGAAATGGCCTTCGAGGTCATGGCACCGTATGTAGCCGGATCCATGCCGGACGAGGTACTGCACAGGGTATTAACAGAAACACTTTCCTTCCCTATCCCACTGGTACGGGTAACCGAAAACATCTCCTCGCTGGAACTTTTTCATGGCCCCACCCTCGCTTTCAAAGACATCGGCGCCCGCTTTATGAGCCGCTGCCTGGGCTATTTCGCGGGCCAGGAAACAGGGAAAGTCGTGGTGCTGGTAGCTACCAGCGGGGACACCGGCGGTGCCGTCGCCAACGGATTTTATAATGTTCCAGGGGTGGAAGTGGTTATTCTGTACCCCTCGGGAAAAGTCAGTCTCGTGCAGGAAAAACAACTCCCGGCGCTGGGTGGTAATATCCATGCGCTGGAGGTCATGGGAAATTTCGATGACTGCCAGCGCATGGTAAAAGAGGCTTTTGCCGACCAGGCACTCACGGAACAGGTTTTCCTGACATCAGCCAATTCCATCAACGTAGCCCGATGGCTGCCGCAACAGTTATATTACATCCTGGCATGGGCCCAATGGAAGGGCACTACGCCTCCCGTCATCTCCGTACCCAGCGGCAATTTCGGCAATATCTGCGCCGGCCTGTTGGCATGGAAATCGGGGCTTCCCGTATCCCATTTCATCGCGGCCTGCAATGTGAACGATGTGGTACCCCGATTCCTGCAGGGAGAAGGGTATCACCCGAAACGCGCGCTGGCCACGCTCTCCAACGCCATGGATGTGGGCGACCCGAGTAATTTCATCCGCATCCTGGAACTGTTTGACGGCAACGAGCCGGCCTTACGGCAGATGCTGAGCAGCGAAAGCATCACGGACGAAGACACCGAAAAAACGATCGAGACAGTCTATAACGAGCATGGCTACACGCTCGATCCCCACGGCGCGGTGGGCTACCTTGCCTTGCAGCGCTACCTGCAGGGACACCCGGCGGCAAAAGGATATTTTCTTGAAACCGCCCACCCGTTGAAATTCCCGGAGAGTGTGGAGAGGCTCACCAAACAGTCGATACCGGTACCAGCTCAGGTTGTACAGGTTTTAAAGGGAGAAAAAAAATCAATCATAACAGGCACTGATTATACTTCCCTGAGGGATTTTCTGCTGCGGTTCCGGTAAATCAAACGGCAGCCGCACTGTTTTCCTGAATTTCGGTACTTTCACCCTGTACCTGCAGCATCCAGGGAATTGCCTTGACACCGGAAAACAAACCATATAAACACCTGCTGGATATTCGGTCGGGGGACATAGATTTCCTTGGTCACGTGAACAATGTGGTATACCTCCGCTGGGTGAATGAAGCGGCGGAAGCCCACTGGAACTGGCTTTCAACACCTGAGGAAAGAAAGTCCATCGCCTGGGTCGTATTGAGGCACGAGATTGATTACAGGCATCCGGCCAAACCGGGCGATACAGTCTATGCCCAGACCTGGGTAGGGGAAACAGAGGGCGTGCGTTCCATACGACATGTGCAGATTTTCAGGGAGCCAGCCATCCTCCTGGCCGAAGCAAAAACCACCTGGGCGCTGCTGGACGCAGCCACACAGCGTCCGAAACGGATTGGCCCCGATGTCATGGTTTTGCTGGGCAGGTGATTAGCTATTTTTCCTGCGGACCATATGGATGAGCCAACCGCGGCATCTGACTTTATTCATCTGCCTTGAACATAGACCGCAAATCATTCATCTGCTTCGCTACAAATCCCACGTTGATAATTCCCCGGCGTTCGCGATCCAGGTCCATGGCCAGGTAGAGCGTCATGGCGATCATAATACCAAATCCCAGTTTGATGGGCCAGTCGACCTTATGCCCGATGGCATAACCGAGTGAAAATGATGCGGTGATGCAAAGCGCAAAAAGAATATAGAAAATGATATCCGGCACCTTGTTCAGGATGGCCGTATTCCTTGTGCTGACAATATCAATCATCTCATTGAGTGCGGGCACCATCATATTGGTCTGAACCAGGAATTCCGGCTTTCTCCCATAATAGGCCGCCCGTTCCCATAATCTATCCTGCAATTTTGCGGATTCATCCAGCGACGCATACACTTTCTTCAGATCGACGCCGGATTCAAAGAACTGTATCCGGGTTTCAAGGTATTGCCTGAAGTCCTTCTTGAACTCCTTTCTCACACTGTCCGGATAAAGGTCGGCACGCAGTACGGCTGTACCTATGGCATTGGCTTCCTCGTTGATCACCACGATACGACGGTCGTAGTGGCTGCCGCTCATGGAGAAAGTGAACGCCAGCATGAGCGCAAGCAAGCCCAGCAGTGACCCTTCCACGGCGCCGATTCCGGATTGCTCAACTTCTTCCGTCCTCACCTTGCGCCACTGGAAAAACCAATGGCCCATCTTGAAAAAAATGACCATCAGGATGAAAACAACGCCAATGATGGTAGTGGCAGGGTAAAGACTGAGATTCATGTGTGTTCAATTATACAGGATAAATTTAATTTCTTTCTTCCGGATCCATGCCTTCCATGATGTTTATAGCAGGCATGAACATAAAGAAGAACGGCATCAAGATATACACAAATATGGGAACCAGTGGATGTACCAGCCCCATCATGATCGCCAGGAAAAAAGCTATCGGACCAACGATTACCTTTTTCCATATCCTTTTCCTGGTTTCCATTGAAATGGAGGCGTGCATCATATCGCTCCTGAAAGCAATATGGTGGCACATCATTGCCGCCACCAGTGATGCCAGCAAGAGGATAAGCCCATATACTGCCACCTCGTGGTTGAACCAGAAAATGAGCACATTCAGGAATGAGAAACAGAATGCAAACAGGTAAGGCATGAGTTCACGCAGGGCATGTGCCATTTCTTCTTTACTGTAATTTTCCGGCAGTTTCGGCACTTTGATTTCCAGCACCAGGATGGTAGCTACAATGGCAAAGATTCCATCGGTCAGGGCCTCCATTCTTTTGGAGGCGCCAAGGGTTCTCGATTGGGCCATGCGCAGGACTTTTATTACGATAAAAGATAAATGATTTCCGGAAATACGGAAAATGAAAAAGCCATCCCGGATGAACGGGATGGCTTTGATATGTTCAGGCAATACCTGCTTAGTTATCAAACTTCAGGTCAAGTCCGAGGCCCCTCAATTCATGCACAAGCACGTTGAAGGATTCGGGAATACCTGCACGAGGCACGTTATCACCTTTGACGATGGCCTCATAGGTCTTCGCCCTTCCGATAATATCATCAGATTTGAGCGTGAGCAGTTCCTGGAGGATGTTGGAGGCGCCATAGGCTTCGAGTGCCCAGACTTCCATCTCACCGAAACGCTGGCCACCGAACTGCGCTTTACCACCCAGCGGCTGCTGCGTAATAAGGCTGTACGGACCGATCGAACGCGCGTGCATCTTATCGTCCACCATGTGGTGCAGTTTCAGCATATAAATGATACCCACCGTTGCCTTCTGGTGGAAACGTTCGCCTGTTTCACCATCATAGAGATAGGTGTGGCCATAGTTCGGAAGACCTGCCTTGCTGATCAAACCGGTGATCTCGTCCACCGAAGCTCCGTCAAAGATCGGCGTGGAGAAACGCATGCCCAGCTTTTCACCAGCCCAGCCAAGGACGGTTTCATAAATCTGGCCAAGGTTCATCCGGCTTGGTACACCCAGCGGGTTCAGTACGATGTCAACCGGCGTACCGTCTTCCAGGAAGGGCATGTCTTCCGCGCGAACGATTTTCGCAACGATACCCTTGTTACCATGGCGTCCGGCCATCTTATCGCCCACTTTCAGTTTCCGCTTAACAGCCAGGTATACTTTGGCCAGTTTCAGTACACCCGCGGGCAATTCGTCGCCGATGGAAATGTTGAACTTCTCGCGTTTATAGCGACCCAGTTCCTCATTGTATTTGATGTTGTAGTTATGCAGCAGGGTGTTGATGGCGTCATCGATCTTGGCGTCACCGGTCCATCCCAATGGGTTGACATTCTGATAGTCGATTCCGGCGAGGTTCTTGGCGCTGAATTTAGCACCCTTTCCAATCAGCACTTCGCCGAAGTTGTTAGACACGCCTGAGGAGGGTTTATCCTTGACCAAAGTCTGCAGTTTACTAATCAGCAATTCCAGCAGGTCCTTCTCATTCTGCTCATGGATTTTCTCCAGCTTCTCAATGGAAGCCTTCTCACGGACTTTCGCGTTCTTGTCTTTCTTAGCACGCTGGAAGAGCTTCTTGCCAATCACCACGCCCTCGGTTCCACTCGGTGCCTTCAGGGATGCATCCTTTGCGTCACCGGCTTTATCGCCGAAGATGGCACGGAGCAGTTTCTCTTCAGGCGTAGGATCGCTTTCCCCTTTGGGTGTGATTTTACCGATCAGGATATCGCCTTCCTTCACCTGTGCACCAATACGGATGATACCATACTGATCCAGGTCCTTCGTAGCCTCTTCGGACACGTTCGGAATATCCGGCGTCAGTTCTTCCTCGCCCAGCTTGGTATCGCGAACTTCCAGCTCAAACTCGGATATATGAACGGAGGTGAAGAGGTCTTCACGAACCACTTTCTCATTGATCACGATGGCATCCTCGAAATTGTAACCCTTCCATGGCATGAACGCCACTTTCAGGTTGCGGCCGAGGGCCAGTTCACCATTTTTAACGGCGTAGCCTTCCGTAAGGAAATCGCCATCTTTCACGCGCTGTCCTTTATGAACGGCAGGACGAAGGGTAATGCTGGTTTCCTGGTTGGTCTTGATAAACTTCGTGAGCCTGTATACCTGGAGGTCGTCTTCGAAGCTCACGAGTTTCTGGGCTTCGTTACGCTCGTAGCGTACATGGATTTCATTGGCATCAACGAACTCCACCACGCCATCACCGTCCGCGTGGATCTGGATACGGGCATCGCGGGCTGCTTTGCCTTCCAGGCCGGTACCCACGATCGGGGCATCGGGCAGGATCAGCGGCACGGCCTGGCGTTGCATGTTCGATCCCATCAGGGCGCGGTTGGCGTCATCATGTTCCAGGAAGGGAATCAGGGAAGCGCTGAGGCCCACAATCTGGTTGGGGGCTACGTCCATGAATTCCACCTCATTCGGATCCAGGATGGGGAAGTCGCCGGTCTGGCGGGCTTTGATTTTTTCTTCCACGAACTCACCCTTGTCATTCAGGGGAATATTGGCCTGGGCGATCTTTGCCAGGTCTTCTTCCTCCGCGCTGAGATAGGTCAGTTCCCGGGTGTTCACCTTGCCCTCATCCACCTTGCGGTAAGGGGTTTCGATGAAGCCCATATCATTGATTTTGGCATGCACGCAAAGCGTGGAAATGAGACCGATATTGGGTCCTTCCGGTGTTTCGATGGTGCAGAGGCGGCCATAGTGCGAGTAGTGAACGTCACGTACCTCGAAGCCGGCGCGTTCGCGGCTGAGACCGCCCGGGCCGAGTGCGGAGATACGACGCTTGTGCGTGATCTCACTCAGGGGGTTGGTCTGGTCGAGGAACTGCGAAAGTTGTGAGGTACCGAAGAAGGAATTGATCACGGAAGACAGGGTCCGCGCGTTGATCAGATCCACCGGTGTGAATACCTCGTTGTCCCGTACGTTCATCCGCTCCCGGATCGTCCGTGCCATACGGGCCAGGCCTACGCCAAATTGTGCGTAGAGCTGCTCGCCCACGGTACGCACGCGACGGTTGCTCAGGTGATCGATATCGTCAATCTCGGCTTTACCGTTCGTAAGGCGAACGAGATACTTGATGATTTCGATGATATCTTCCTTGGTCAGGGTCTTCTGTTCCAGTTTATAGTTCAGGCCTAACTTGCGGTTAATTTTATAGCGGCCTACTTCACCCAGGTCATAACGCTTGTCAGAGAAGAAAAGCTTGTCGATGATACCGCGAGCGGTTTCATTGTCCGGGGCGTCAGCGCCACGCAACTGACGGTAGATATGTTGCACCGCTTCCAGTTCAGAGTTGGCGGTATCCTTGTTCAGCGTATTGTAGATGATGGCATAGTCGCCACTCATTTCTTCCTTCTGGATGAAAAGGCTTTTCGCATCCAGGTCGGCAATCAGGTTGATGGCGTCTTCGTCCAGGACCGTGTCACGTTCCAGTACCACTTCGTTGCGTTCAATGGAAACAACTTCACCGGAATCCTCATCTACGAAATCTTCCACCCAGGTGCGGAGTACGCGGGCTGCCAGGCGTTTGCCAATATGGTTTGAAAGCGTCTTCTTGTCGGTCTTTACTTCATCCGCCATGCCGAAGAGTTCCAGGATGTCCTTGTCGGTCTCAAAACCAATCGAACGCAACAGGGTTGTTACCGGGAATTTTTTCTTCCGGTCGATATAGGCGTACATCACGTTGTTGATGTCCGTGGCGAACTCCATCCAGGCACCCTTGAAGGGGATCACGCGGGCAGAATAGATCTTCGTTCCGTTGGGGTGGAGGCTCTGGCCGAAGAACACACCCGGGGAGCGGTGCAACTGGGACACCACCACGCGTTCGGCTCCGTTAATCACGAAGGTGCCGCGGGGGGTCATATAGGGAATATTGCCCAGGAACACGTCCTGTACAATGGTCTGGAAGTCTACGTGCTCTTCATCGTTACAGCTCAGGCGCAGTTTGGCCTTCAGCGGAACGGCGTAGGTGAGCCCGCGCTCCATACACTCTTCAATCGTATAGCGGGGTGGATCAATGAAATAGTCCAGGAATTCCAGGACAAATATGTTCCGGGTGTCCGTGATGGTAAATTTTTCCTTGAACACCTTTAAAACACCCTCTTTGTTGCGTTGGGGGGGGGTGGTTTCCTGCTGGAAGAAATCCTAAAACGACTGGATCTGGATCTCCAGGAGGTCTGGTGTTTCTGCCAGGTGCTTGACCTTGCCAAAATTCATTCTGCTGGGAGGAGCCACTTTTGCTGAAGCCATAAATTGAAAGCGCTTTTACGGTTATACGGACGACAAGGCAATCCGGATTCCTTACCCGAAAGTGCGGAACCGGCTAATTATCAATTAGTTATGATTACCCTGAAACGTCAATTTGATATTAGGCCTAATCAAAGGAACGCAAAGGTAAGGATTTCGCCTTATAAATTAAAAAAAACCATCCGCCGTGGGCGGATGGTTACGTTCAAGTTTCCGAGGTTGAAATTACTTGACTTCAACATCAGCGCCTGCCTCTTTCAGCTTGGCAGCGATATCGTCGGCTTCGGCCTTGGCCACACCTTCTTTCAGGGGCTTCGGAGCGCCGTCAACCAGGTCCTTGGCTTCTTTGAGGCCCAGGCCGGTCAGGTCTTTTACGATTTTCACAACAGCCAGTTTATTGGCGCCACCGCTCTTCAGGATGACGTCAAATGCTGTTTTTTCTTCAGCGGCGGCGGCACCACCACCGGCAGCGGGGCCAGCGGCTACGGCAACTGCAGCAGCTGCGGGTTCAATTCCGTACTCGTCTTTCAGGATCTTTGCGAGTTCGCTTACTTCTTTTACGCTCAAGCTAACCAGTTGCTCAGCGAATGCTTTTAAATCTGCCATGGTTTTTGAATTTTTACCGTCTTCATATCCGCGTTCCGCGAATCCGACGGCGGGTTTAAAAAAATTGTTTGTTGTATTCCCGGAGGAATTATTTGAAAGTACGATTTTGGATTTTAGAAGTTAGAAGTGCTGTTCACTTCTAACTTCTAAAATCGAAGATCTCACTTCTAGTTCTGCCTCTCTTCCAGCGCCTTGATAAGACCGGCCAGTTTGTTGCCGGCGTTGAGTGCGCTGATGACGTTTTTGGCTGGTGATTGCAACAGGCCGATGATTTCGCCAATGAGGTCCTGCTTGCTCTTCAGGTCCCTCAGGGCGGCCAGCTGGTTGTCTCCGATAAACAGGTCGCCATCGATAAAGGCTGCCTTTAATACAGGCTTCTCCTTATTTGCCGGAACGCTGCGGAAACTGGTAAGGATCATCGCCGGCTCCTTGGCGCTGTCTGAAAACATCAGGGCAGTTACGCCATGAAGTGAATCAAACGCTCCCTGGAAGCGGGTTTCATCCAATTGCTCCTGTACCTCGGAGAGGGTCAGCGAGCGCTTTTGCTCGGTCATCTGAGCGTTGAAGGCATCGACGCCGCCATACATAGCGGAATAGCGCGGCGGTCAGACACCCTGGAGAACTGGAAACTCCATGCAACTGAATATCATACCAGGAGAATTTCTAGAATCTCAAACACCCGATCATTTGCGATCGAGACTCGTGTCCGACCAGGAGCGCGGATCCTCAACAGGCTCAACATGGGTGACGATATTGGTTGAAGGAATAGCCTCCCGCACCCGCG
>JALOMP010000373.1 GCA_025455365.1 Chitinophagaceae bacterium
CAACTGTCAACCGTCAACTGATCCCTACCATCCGCCGCCGCCGCCGCCACCACCGCCGCCGCCGCTGCTTCCTCCTCCACCGGAACCGCCACTGCTGGAGGAAGGCGGCGTGGAAGCGGAAGAAATGGTGCTGCTGAGCCCGGAAGAAATGCCGCTACTGAGATCAGACATCCGGAAACCACCAGACAAAGACATCATATTACCCCGGTAGTACGCAGGCTGGTACCCTTGGGCGATGGCCTTTTGTACAATATCGTCAAACTTCTCTGACCAGTTGTTCTCCACGTTAAGGGCGATGGCATAGGGCAGGTATTTCTCAAAAAGTTCCAGTGTCTTCTCAGGGGGCGTGAGCTGTTGGAAAACATGCTGTTCCGTCGTGTCCAGGTACATGCGAAATCCCAGGATATGGTCAGTGAGCTTCCGGCCCTCCGGCGTATAGGCTTTCATGATCCTGGAAAAAATGACATGGACGGTAACCGCCAGCGCAAACAGGATCGCACTGATGATGAAGAGCTTCGTTGAATAAAAATTGAGGGTGAAAATCAACCCGCCTATCAGCGCAGCTGCCAGGATGATAAAACCGATTACGCCATAAGCCATGTTCAGGGCAAAATATCCACGGACACCGCCATCCTTTGAGCTGCTGACCTGCAGGTTCTTACGCAGCCATGATTTCAATTCCCCATTGAGGTTTTTTATTACGGGATTATAGGTACCCCGTTCAGCCTCCTGCCCATACAGGGATCCGATTGAAATTCCATACCGGTTACCAGTAGACGAAGAAACGGCCCGATGGTCGCCGGAGGGCTTGCTGAAGCGATACATGGTGGACTTGACCAGCCATCCCTTGCGTTCCACTTCGATGTCGAGGTCCCGGTGTACCGCCGCATCCACCAGGGTTGCCGCGAACTGGCTTGAATCATACCCCTGTCGAAGCAGGTATCCTGCCTGTGCCGGGGTGATCCCGGCCGGAGGCTCAAACTGGGGTATAATCGTACCGCCCCTGGGGTCCCTGCCTCTGCGGTGCCAGGCGATAGAGTAAAAAATGGAGAGGAATAACAATACCGAAGCCATCCCCGGCAGGATGATATTGGCCTTGAGGAATGCCAGGATTTTCTCCACCCTGCCCGGAGGCACCAGGATTCCTTTTTCGATAGAAGCGGCAACGGTCAGGCCCTCATAACTGCCCAAACCGGTATTGGAAGAGAAGAAGATCTCACGGTCTGAAAGTTGCCGGCTGTTGCAATTCCTGGCCGTAGATCCCAGTACGCCGGTATAGCAGGCGGATTCCCGGATTGCGGAGCCTTCCGGGAAACGAATCCGGCATGTGACGGCATCGGCCGTAAAAACCCAGCCATTCCCGTTCACATTCCAGTAGAGTTCGTCCTTTTCAGGATGAAAGATCACCTGCCGCCGGGAGACATACTCAATATCATAGACATAGGTGCCGGTATCCAGGATCACATCTGCATTTCCAGCTTTGATACGCGTGCCGTTGGACAGGTATTCCTGCAGGAAATTTTCCTCTTTCCCATTCTTACGGAGGCTTTTGAGTTCAAATCCGGTAATGGTCCAGAATCCATTGCTATCGAGGTAGCGGGTGGGGAAGTCCCGGACGATCCCACGCTGGATATCATTGTTCCAGGAAGGCATGGTGGCTTGAAACAGGTCTGGCTGCAACTGCCCGTTACCGTTATAAATGGTGATGGTTTCGTGAACCCTGATCTCACCGTTTTTCATGACTTCCACGTCCGCGTGAAAGGATCGGATCCGGTCGCTGTAATTGGGTTCAAACAAAGGGAATAAAGATTCCGGCGTTTTCATGGCCCTGTCAACTGCATCCAGCAACGCCCTGTCATAAGCGTCCCTGGCCGCCGGGAATCCCGGATCCGTTTCGGATACCTGTTTAAAGCGGCGATCCAGCGCCTGGCAAGGGTTCTGCAGCAGGGCGTTGAACAGATCCGCCAGTTGCCGCCGCATTACCAGGTAACGGTCACGAATATCCTGGGATGAAAGACCCCGACTGTTGCCATAAACCGTGAATGATTGCAGCAGGATGCTGTCTACGCGGTTATCATCCAGGAAACGCGCGGAGGCCGGGGTCGGTGCTATTACCTGCGAGGTTGCCGCTGCCGGCATTACAAGCAAAAACAGGAGACCGCAGGACCACGCCACCAGCCTTTTGCCGGGGCCGCACCTGGAAATCAAACCGGTCCGCATGTCAGCGAAAAGAAACTTTGGGGAGTTCGCGGGAAGATTCCGGCTCTTCCAGGAAGGTCTCGGGATGGAAACCATACATGCCGGCCAGTAAATTATTCGGGAAAACCGCAATGGCCTGGTTGTAATCGCGTACCGTACCATTGTAGTACCGGCGCGACTGGTTGAGTTTGGTCTCGAGCTCCTTCAGGTCCGTTTGCAGCGACAGGAAATTGGCATTCGCCTTCAGGTCCGGGTATTGTTCTGCCAGCGCAAAAAAACCGGAGAGAGCCTTGTTCATTCCCGCATCTGCCTTCGCCAGTTCATCAGGCGACTTTGCAGAAACGGCCATGTTCCGCCATTTCACCACGTCGGCCAGGGTCTGGCTTTCGTGTAAAGCATAACCCTTCACCGTTTCTACGAGGTTTGGGACCAGGTCGCTCCGTTGCTGCAGGAATGTACCGATACCACTCCAGGCCTCTTTTACCAGGATCCTGCGACGGGTAAGCTGGT
>JALOMP010000374.1 GCA_025455365.1 Chitinophagaceae bacterium
TCGGGCCCCAGCACCATCAGGATATTATCAATGGCATCAGCCGTGGTGGCATTGCTGGCCCAAACGGTCACGGATACCATTCCATTGCTCACCGGGTGCCCGGTTTTAGGATTGATAATATGACTGACCATCTTCCCCCCGCTGAATTTCTGGTTCCGGTAGCTTCCCGAACTGGTAACGGCCCCTGTACCTGGCCTGATCGTCTGCGCGAGCCCGCAAGACTGCTGCCCGCCGGGGGGCGATTCAATTCCGATTGTCCATGGCTTCCCTTCCTCATTAACCCCGTTCATGCGTATTTCGCCACCGAGTTCCACCAGGTAATCCCGGACGCCATGGCTTGCCAGTAAATCCGCGATGATATCGACCGTATATCCCTGTGCGATTCCATTGCAGTCGATCTGTACACGGGGATCCTTTTTCCCGATACGCTTGCCGTCTATGAAGATCAGCTTCATCCCGGTATGTCGCAGCGCTTTTCGTATGTCAGTCTTCGAGGGCGTTCCTTCCCGGCCATCCGGGCCAAAACCCCACAGCGCGGAGACAGGTTTCATGGTAATATCAAAAACCCCATCGCTCATGGCATGAAATACCGCGGATAGGCTCACCATCTTCAACAGGTGGCTGTCCGCTTCAATGCCGACATGGCTCCGGTTGAAGCGGGAAATCAATGAGCCGGTATCATACAACGAAAGCGACTGGTCGATAACCTCGAAAATACTGTCTACCCTTTCCCTGTTCAGAACCTCAACCGGGTAGCCATATTTGATTGCATAGGTAGTGCCCTGCGCGTTCCCGTTTATGTGAAAATATGCACCGGGCTTCATAGGCATAAAAAGCCGTGACCGCTCCTGGAAATTACCTGCCGGGTTTACCAGGCAGGCCATTCCAAGCATGAAGCATGCCCTGTACAATACTTCGGTCATGGTCAACGGTAATCCAGCGCGGGGATGGACTTCGACTGGTACAGCTTATTGTATGCGTCTATCTGCTGACGGATCGCGGCCAACTCTTGCTTGCTTTTCGTCCATTCCGAATCCAGGTCGCTGATTCTTTTCCGGATACCCTGCGTTACCTGTGGGTCATGCGAATCCAGCTGGCTCTTGAGAAGGAAATACTCCACGTTGAGCCTCGAAGGCCAGTTGATCACGTCCTGGCCATTCTGGATGCGGCTTTCCACCACATTCGCTTCCCAGTCTACGATGCGCTTTTTCAACGCTTTCCCGGAATCCAACACCACCCTTGCGTCCGGTTTGTCCTTGAGCATCATTTCATGATGGTCCAGCTGTTTGCTGACTTTTCGGATATCGTTCACGCTCTTATGAATCTCGCTGATGCGACTGTTCACGGTTGCCAGCATTTGTTGCTGTTCCTGCCATTGAGCCGGCGTGGTCTTCAATCGCGGGTCCTGCATGAGTGTAACCGGAATCTCAGAAACCTGGCCGCCCATGCTGAGCCTGGCCCGGTAACTTCCCGGCGCCACCCTGTAACCACGGTAATCGCCATATACAAAAACCCCTTTCACATCCGGCATCACCTGCTCTCCCCGGAAATCCCACAGGAAGCGGTTCAACCCCTTTTCTGAAGGCAGTATGGTTGCGGCCGGCGGCCCACCGGGGTAAGCGCTATAGTCTGGGTTCTTTTTATTCAGGTAAGTACGCACCAACTTGCCGGAGGCGTCCAGGATCTCCAGTTTTAGGGTATCCTTCTCCGTGATATCAGGCAGCATATAGTCGAGGATCACCCCCGTTGGCGCGTTCTCCCCTATATTGCGGGAAGGAACACCGGAAGGCAATCCACTTCCGCCCCCGAAGCGATAAGCCGGTTGCGGGGTCAGCAGTTTCATCGTGGTATTTCCGGCATCGGCAGGCGACAATTGCTGGAATGTCCCCAGGTCATCCAGTATCCAGAATGCGCGTCCTGCCGTAGCGGCCACCAGGCTATTGTCCTTCACCAGGAGGTCCGTGACGGGCACCACCGGGAAGTTAAGCTGCATGCGTTGCCACTGATCGCCGCCATCATAAGAAATATAGAACCGGCGCTCGCCGCCCGCGTAGAGCAGCCCTTTCCGTTTTTTATCCTCCCGTATAACCCTGATAAAGTCATCTGCTTCGACCCCGTTGCTGATGCGCTTCCAGGACTTTCCATAGTCCGTTGTCCTATACGTATAGGAACTGAAATCATTGAATTTGTACGATGTAGCCGAAATATAGGCGGTACCCCTGTCGTGCGGCGAAAGCTCGATGGAGTTTATCAAACCCTCGGGTAATCCTGCCGGGGTAACATTTGTCCAGGACTTCCCGCCATCACGGGTCAGGTGAACCAGTCCGCAATCGCTGCCAGTCCAGATGACGCCCTTTTCCAGCGGCGATTCGGTCACGTAATAAATGGTATTGTAATTCTCCCCACCGGCTCCTTCATTGGTGAGTGGACCGCCGCCGGGCCCCTGTTTGGATTTTTCATTCCGGGTGAGGTCGCCGCTGATCTCTTCCCAGTTGAGACCACCATTTGTAGTCCTGAGCAGGACGTTGGCCGCGTGGTATATTGTTTTCGGGTCGTGGGGCGATGCCACGATCGGTGCGTTCCAGTTGAAGCGGTACTTCATCGTGGACGGATCATTGGCCAGGTTGAGCGCCGGGTATGCCTGCACATCCTTGGTCTCGCCGGTTTCCGTGTCAAGCACCTCAATATAGCCCTGGTA
>JALOMP010000095.1 GCA_025455365.1 Chitinophagaceae bacterium
TGGTCGAGGAACCACCAGGCGGAACCCCATTGTATTTTTCCGGCTACGGACCCGTCGTTAAAATTGCCCGCCATGGTGGCGAACAACGTGTTATCGGATGGGTTGAGGTTGTAGAGAATGGTTTTCGTGAGTTTGCCCTGTACATCCAGGCGATCCAGGAAACGGCCCAGGGCCCTGCCCTGCCGCGCATCGCCGATGCTGTCCCAACCCGTGTCCGGGCCGAGTTCCCCCATCTTCCTACTATTGTTGTTTCTGAACGCACCGAGGTGAAATTGCTGCACCCAGCCCTTCTCCCAATTGAGTTCGGCCAGGTACTGGAGCATGAAACTTTTGAAGATCCCGGCTTCCGTCGCATCCACCGGCTTCCCGGCACGCAGCTTGTCGAAGACCCTGTCCGCATCGCCCACGGTAAACGCATCGGAGAATATGTATTCGAGACCATGGTCGCTGATGCGGCATCCTTGTTCCGCGAAATAATCGTGCCGGTTGCGGATGGCTTCGAGGAAATCGCCCAACCCGGAAATCTCCACCCCCGATGCCGCTTCCATTTGCGCCAGGTAGCCGTTGAATCGAACAGGATCTTCCACCTGCAGGGCACGATCGGGCCGGAATGCGGGAAACACCTGCACCCTCCATCCCGATTCCCGGATAGCGCGATGGTGCTCCAGGGAATCAACGGGATCATCCGTGGTACAGACGATCTCCACCTGCATGCGTTCCAGCAGCCCGCGCACGGAAAATCCCGGCGCCTGCAGCTGCTCATTGCATTGATGCCAGATACCATTGGCCGAATGCGGGTTGAGCAGTTCATGGATATGGAAATAACGCTGCAATTCGAGATGCGTCCAGTGATACAGCGGATTGCGAAGCGTATAGGGCACGGTCTCCGCCCACATGCGAAATTTTTCCTCATCCGGTGCATCGCCCGTGCAAAATCGTTCATCAACCCCATGCGTGCGCATCGCCCTCCACTTGTAGTGATCCCCGTCCAGCCAGGCCCTGGTGATATTGGCAAACTGATGGTCCTGCGCCATCAGCGCCGGCGATAAATGATTGTGGTAATCGATGATGGGTAACGGTTGGGCATAGTCGCGATAAAGCCTTTCCGCCAGCGGACTCTGCAGCAAAAAATTCTCATCCAGGAATGCCTTCATAAAACCGGGTTATAAGGATACGCCCCTTTTCCAGGGAATGAAATCGTCCTGGTTCAGTTGCACGGCTTTGGGAACGACCAAGCCACTCGCCGCGCGGATGCAGTATTCCAGGATTTCCACGCCCATTTGCTCGATTGTCTTTTCGCCCTCAATAATCGGTCCTGTATCAATGTCGATGATATCCGCCATGCGCCTGGCCAGCGCGGAATTGGTGGCTACCTTGATCGTAGGACATACGGGGTTGCCGGTGGGCGTGCCCAGCCCGGTGGTAAAGAGAATGAGCGTGGCCCCGCTCGATGCCAGGCCGGTGGTGGACTCCACATCATTGCCCGGTGTACATACCAGGCCCAGCCCGCTTCGGGTAGCCGGCTCCGTATAGTCAAGCACATATTCCACGGGACTGGTACCCGCTTTCTTCGCCGCGCCGGCGCTTTTAATGGCGTCGGTGATCAGTCCGTCCCGGATATTGCCGGGCGATGGGTTCATGTGAAAACCGGAACCCACCCTTTCCGCTTCGGCGTTGTATCCCTGCATGAGCCGGATGAATTTTTCCGCGTCGTCTTTAGTCCGGCAGCGATCCACCAATTCCTGTTCAATGCCGCAGAGTTCGGGGAATTCCGCCAGCAATACCTTGCCGCCCAGGGCCACGAGCAGGTCTGCGCAGTAGCCCACGGCCGGGTTGGCGGATATCCCGCTGAACCCGTCGCTGCCCCCGCATTTCACGCCGATGCAGAGTTCGCTCAGGGGCGCGGGGCTGCGTTCCAATTGGTTGATCTCCGCCATGCCGGCGAAGGACTTCCGCATCGCTTCGGCGATAAGCTGAGGTTCCGACTGCGATTGCTGCTGTTCGAAGACGTAGAGCGGCTTGCTGAAATCAGGATCCCGTTTTTTTAGTTCTTCGAGGAAGTCCTGTACCTGGAGGTGCTGGCATCCGAGGCTTAACACCGTCACGCCGCCCACATTCGGGTGACAGGCATAGGAGGCGAGTAGTTTACCCAGCGTGGCCGCATCCTGGCGGGTACCACCGCAACCACCGGGATGATTGAGGAACTTAATGCCGTCTACGTTTGCGAAATATCTTTTCGGTTGTGCCTGCACGTCAGGCTGGAAATGTATCTCATCCACCGGGATTCCCTGTTGGTGGCCTTCCAGTAGCTCGTGGGCGTACCGGCGGTATCGCCCCGTAACGGCATAGCCGAGTTCATGGTGCAGGGCTTCCTTGATGACATCGAGGTTCCTGTTCTCGCAAAAGACCGTGGGAATAAAAAGCCAGTAGTTGGCCGTGCCCACTTTCCCGTCGGCACGGTGATAGCCGTTGAATGTCCAGTCGCGGTAAGCTTCCACATCCGGCGCCGTCCAGGCATAATCCGCGAACCGGTACGCATAGGAACCCGCCGCGTGTTTGACATTGGCGGTGGACATCAGCCCACCGCGCGGGATGGGGCACTGCGCCTTCCCCACGAGCACGCCATACATGATCACATCGTCGCCGGCTTGCATCTCCTGCATGAAAAATTTGTGTTTGGCCGGGATATCGTCCGCCAGGATGTATTCGACTCCGCTATATGTAACCCGGTCTCCGCAGGCGAGATCAGCGAGGGCGACGATCACATTATCGTCCGGATGAATTTTGAGTACGCGTTGTTTCATATGCAACTGAACTTTCTATGGCCCTAGCCTGTTCCTGAATGCGCAAGGCCATCGCCTTAAATGTAGACAGAAATATTAGATTTGCTACGATCAAGCAGATACAAAACAACCTATGATTAAAAAATTCAGCGAGTCCCTCAAGCAACAGGCGGATAAGGCAAAGGACAGCCTGACCGGTACAACCGACAAATTAAAAGAACTTGGTAATTCAGGCATTGACCAGGCACGGGACGCGATGACGGCCATCAATGAACAAATCGGTGAACTGAAAGAAGCCGGCATGGACAAGATCAAGGCCGGTATTGAGGAATTGTCGAGTGGTATGCCCCTTATTGAACAATCGGGATTCCAGATCAAAGACATCACCCTTGGCCTGGGAATACCTCCGCAAGTGTCTATCGCCCTGGCAAAAACAAAAGCGGTGGAATCAGCGGATATCCAGAAACTGATCGATGCCAACCAGGACAAGAAAATACTCTGCGCCATCCTCCAGGCATTGCAGACAGCGAACAATGTTCAGTCCAAAATAACGATGGGTAGATTCCTCTTTACCGGCGTGGGCATCAAAATGGGCATTCCACCCGAGGTCAGTTTGAGGTATAGCTAGCAGTTTTGTGTTCAGGGTTAGGGGTTATATCCGGGCGATCATTTGTTGGAATTTGCCGCCAAGGTAGCCGTACCAGCACCCACTGTAAAACCACTCATCAAGGATCATCAGGCCGGCTTGAGCGCTGCCGTAAAGTGCCTGAGCAGGGGCGTTTCCTCGGTAATGACCAGGCCGCGGTATTGTTCCCGCTGGCTAAATACTTCGATGATCACTTCGGCAACATAGTCGATATGACTCTGCGTATACACCCTCCGGGGAATCGCCAGCCTGACCAGCTCCAGTGCGGCCGGTAGGAGGCTTCCATCCGCGGCATATTTTCCAAACATGAGCGAACCAATTTCCACGCCGCGGATGCCGCCCGCCTCATACAGGGCGCATACCAGTGACTGTCCAGGGTATTGGTCCACCGGGATATGGGGCAGGAATTCCTTTGCATCGAGATAAACGGCATGACCGCCCGCAGGAAGCATGACGGGTACGCCGGCATCATAGAGCTTGCCCGTGAGGTATTCGATGCTCCGGATGCGGTATTCGAGATAGTGTTCGTCCATGACTTCTTTCAGGCCAATGGCGATCGCTTCAAGGTCGCGACCAGCCAGCCCGCCATAGGTGGTAAAGCCTTCTGTTATAATCAGCAGGTTCCGGCACTGAAGGGCCAGGTCCAGGTTGCGCATGGCCAGGAAACCACCAATATTGGCAAAAGCGTCCTTTTTGGCACTCATCGTGCAGCCGTCCGCATAAGAAAACATCTCCAGGGCGATGTGAGGCACAGTCTTGCCTGCGTATCCGGGTTCCCGCCGTTTGATGAAGTAGCTATTCTCCGCAAAACGGCAGGCGTCGATAAAAAATGGAATGCCTTGCGCCTTACAAACGGCACTGGCTTCGCGGATATTCTGCATGCTCACCGGTTGACCGCCGCCGGAATTATTGGTAACGGTCATGATGACCATCGGAATATTTGCGGCGCCCAGCTCATTGATCTTTTGGCCCAGGGCTTCGATATCCATATTGCCTTTAAACGGGGCGGGGATGGAAGGATGTTTGCCTTCTTCGCAGAGGAGGTCAATCCCTTCGGCGCCGGAAAACTCAATATTGGCACGGGTGGTATCAAACAGCGTATTGCTCAGGAAATACTTCCCCTTCCCGCCCAGGATGGTGAAGAGGATCTTTTCCGCAGCCCGTCCCTGGTGCGTGGGAATGACGATCGGCATGCCCGTGACGTCTTTCACGGAGGATTCAAAATGGAAAAAGCTCGTACTGCCGGCATAGGATTCGTCGCCCATCATGATCCCTGCCCATTGTCGGGCGCTCATCGCGCTGGTTCCGCTGTCTGTCAGCAGATCGATCAGGACCTGGTCGGCATGGATACGGAACGGATTGTACCGCGCATTCTCCAGGATGCGCTTGCGTTCCTCCAGGGTGGTGAAATAGATCGGTTCCACTGACTTGATGCGAAAAGGTTCGATGATCGTTTTCATGACTTCCTTGTTTTTGGGATGCTGGAATCCTGCTCAACATATACCTGTCCGTTACATGGATTTTATGATAATTATCATGTATATCTGAATCGTTCATCATCCTTACGGATCATGTATAGGGTTAACTTAACGTTGGCAGAAAGTCTGCCCAAAAAAAGGGGGGGGCTATGAAAAAGCAAAACTTGCAGGCGGAAAATCCACGCATTTATCCCGGTACTTTCCAACCGGCTCCCATCGATACGGAAGCATTGAAGAAAGAGCTGCTGAAACCGCATGAAGGGGCCGTGGAGCCGATGCTGAATGTGCTGGAGGAGGACGGAAACTTCATTGTGGAACTGGCGGCCCCGGGGCTGCAAAAAGAAGATTTCCTCATCAAGATCTCCGAAAACAGGCTCAGGGTTTATGTCCTGCACAAGGAAGAAGACAGGGTTCAGAAAAAACTGTACCACCACCATGGGTTCAACTACGAATGTTTCAGCAGCCGGGTTGTCCTGCCGGAGCGGGTGGATGCCGATTTCATGCGTGCGGAATACAGGGATGGCGTCCTCAGGCTGGTCTTTCCAAAAACCGAGATGGTACGGGTCAACAATATCGAACGGGTGATCGTCTATTGAACAGTTCTCGCTTACCCATGCGGCAATCCTTCCCGTGATGAAATTTACTTTCTCCCATCCTTATGCGCCCGCCCAGGAATATGAACGGCCGGTAGCCTACTTCTGTATGGAATTCGCCATACACCAATGCCTGAAACTGTATTCCGGCGGCCTTGGTTACCTGGCAGGTTCACACCTGCGAAGTGCGTTTGCGTTGCGCCAGAACCTGGTGGGCGTCGGCATCCTGTGGAAATACGGCTATTACGACCAGGTACGGAAAGAGGACCAGGGGATGGGTGTACTGTTCCAGGAAAAAGTTTACGGCTTCCTGGAACCTACCAATATCAAATTCCCGTTGGAGATCAACCAGCGAACCGTTTGGGTCACCGCCTACTACCTGAACCCGGAAACATTCAAAACAGCACCGCTTTTCCTCCTGAGCACCGACCTTCCGGAAAACGATTACCTGGGAAGGTCAGCCTGTTTCCGGCTTTATGACTCCAACCCGGAAAACAGGATCGCCGCGGACATACTCCTTGGCGCCGGTGGATGCAGGTTATTTGACTACCTCAACTGGAAGCCAGAAGTATGGCATTTCAATGAATCCCATGCCCTGCCGCTTGCCTTCGCCCTATACCAGAAATCGGGAAGCTGGGATGCGGTGCGGTCACAATTGGTTTTCACCAACCATACGCCTGAACCATCCGGAAACCAGGAAACGGACTATTACCAGCTTGAACGGATGGGCTTCTTCCAAGGCGTGCCGGCAACAGAAATAGAGGGCTTGGGTCTCGCCAGGAATGGCATGCTGAACCATACGATGGCAGCACTCCGCCTTGCGGGGCTGGCAAATGGCGTTTCGGCGATGCACCACGAGACACTGGAACGAATGTGGAAGGACACCGAGCCCATTTGTCCCATTATCCAGATCACCAACGCGCAGGATGCGAAATTCTGGGCGGACCACGAAATGTACCGGCTCCTCGCCGAAAACAGCAACGGTGCATTGATGGAAAGGAAAAAAGCCAATAAACGAATTCTGTTCGAAGAAGTGGCGGACCAGAATGGCGAACTCTACGATGAGAACATCCTGACCATCGTTTTCGCCAAAAGGTTTGCCGGCTATAAACGGGCGGAGCTGCTCCTGGCCGACCAGGAACGGTTTGAGCGACTGGTGAAAAACAAGGAAAGACCGGTACAGATCATCTGGGCAGGGAAACCTTACCCCATGGACTATCAGAACATCGCCATTTTTGACAGGATTGTTCAGTTGTACAAACAATACTACAATTGTTCTATCCTGGTGGGATATGAATTGAAACTCTCTAAATTACTGAAGGCCGGTGCGGACGTCTGGCTGAATGTTCCGCGGTTGACCCATGAAGCATCGGGCACCAGCGGCATGTCCGCTGCCATGAATGGCGCGATCAACCTTTCCATACCGGACGGATGGTATCCCGAGTTTGTAAAAGACGGGGAAAACGGATTCACCGTCCCGCCCGCCGATCCCTCGCTTCCAGACCACCAGCTGGATGAATCGGATGCCGCGTCGCTGTACGACCAGCTGGAAAACAGGTTGATCCCAATGTATTATGACAAGCCGGAACAATGGCTTGATGTGATGAAAAGGAGTCTCACCGATATCACTCCCTACTTCGACAGTAAACGCATGGCGGATGAATACTACCGGAAACTGTATGCTTTACAAAGACCGGTTGCCACGAATAATCTCCCAAATAACGCTGAATAATCGGTTAGAGGCCGAAGGGCGAAACCCGGAATCGATAGACGCCTGTAACCTATCGGGCAGACATGGCGTCTGATCACCAAAAAGGATATGAAACGATGGATGATCATTGTCCTCGCAACCGTTGCGATCAGGGCAGAGGCACAACAGGGCTCGGATAAACTGAACGAATACTGCAAAGCGGCAGAAGCAACCGGTCGCTTCCATGGGTATGTACTGGTGAAGCAAAAGGGACGGGTGCTGCTATCGTCCGGATTCGGATACAGTGATTATACGTCAAAATCAAAGGGTACCGCGCAAACGCGTTACCAGGTGGGATCCGTGACAAAACAGTTCACCGCGTCGGTGATCCTCAAACTGGCGGAAGCAGGAAAACTGTCGCTCAGAGATGCACTCTCCAAATACTTTCGCGAATTTCCAAACGCCGATAAAGTAACGATCGAACACCTGCTCACGCACACTTCAGGCATCTACAACTACACCAATTCACGCAAAGCCTTCGACTCCCTGCGGGGCATTGCCAGTTCGCGCGATGAGATGATGCGGATGATCGCGCATTATCCCTACGACTTTGAACCGGGCACCCGGTGGAATTATTCGAATTCCGCGTACTCAATCCTGGGATACATCATTGAAAAAGTCACGGGTAAGCCGTACGAGCGCAATGTGCGGGAGATGATTTTCACACCCCTTGGCATGACCCGCTCCGGCTTCGACTATCCATCAGCCGCCGGGCCGAAAGCCACGGGATATTACCTCATCCAGGAACCAATTCCCGTGAAAGCGGCAAGCATCGATTCCACCATATCATTTTCTGCCGGAGCAATCTATACCACTCCGGAAGATTTGTTAACCTGGGACGAAAGCATCACCTCGGGCAAAATATTAAAAGCAACCTCTCTCAAAAACGCCTGGACGCCGCGGATGAACAAGTATGGCCTCGGCTGGTTTATCGACACAATCCATAACAAACCAGCCATCCACCATGGCGGCGCAATCGATGGTTTCATGACACAAAATATCATCGTCCCGGATGAAGGCATCACGGTGATTGTAATCGTCAACGCCGAAATGTACAATGCGGATGAAATGGCAAGGGACCTGCTGGGTATCGTCTATGGCGTGCCGGTAAAGCTGCCTGAACAAAAAACAGAAATCAACCTGCCGGCTTCCGCATTGCAGTCGTACACAGGGAATTACGAAATCAATCCTGAGATGAAGGCTACCGTAAAAGTGGAAGACGGCAAACTCATGATCGCGCCGGAAGGACAGCCATGGGCGCAGCTTTTTCCCGAATCGGAAAATACCTTCTTCTTCCGGATCATGGACGCAAAAATCGAATTTGTAAAAGATGGCGATGGGAAGGTGGTAAAATTCCTGTTCAAACAGGGCGGAAGGGTCATGGAAGCGGTAAAAAAGGAATAGTGCCTTTTCTTGCTGTTGCCCACCAGGCATGATGGTCATGTATACCTCACTGCCCAATATGCATATGAGAAAGAAGGCAAGACCAGTTTGTCAAAAGAGGACTGTTACACCAGATCGTCGGCCAGGCGTTTTGCGAGTCCTTCCGGCACAAAATACAGGTAGGCCCTCTTGTCGAAGCTGTCACGTTCCCGCTGGATCAGCAAACCTTTTATCCTGGTAACCTGCGTGAAGGTATTATTGATCCGCGTGATAGAGTTGCTCCTGCGCGCTTTCTGTATTTCCGCATCCTTGTTTGATACGCCAAGGATCTTGTTCATGGCATCCGTATCCAACTTCCGGTCCTGCATGGAATTGCGCACCAACTCCTTCAGCAATTCCCGTTCAACCGCGGTCAGGTGCTGCAGAAAAAACCGGATGTCATTGACGGGCGATGGTTGAACAGCGTCCGGAATTGCATTTTTCTCCTGCAATGCCACGTTGGAAACCTCATTATCCGCCTTTTCCGGCAAGGTTGACTGAACG
>JALOMP010000375.1 GCA_025455365.1 Chitinophagaceae bacterium
CATGACCTAAGTGCCGGCCAGTCAAAATCCTCCAGCGATTCCATATCCACTCCCGGGTATCCCGAAAGTGCACATTCGGGAAAATGAACCACCTGGGCCCCTGAATCGGCTGCTTCGGCCATCTGCCTGATTATCCATCCGGCATTCTCACTGATTTTGGCAGAAACCGGGAACTGACAGGAGGCTATCCGCATTTGAGATTGTTCGCCCCCTGGATCATGCTGAGCATTCAGGGAAGCGGTTAGCATGATAATTGCAAGACAATAATTGAATTTTTTCATCTCTGGATATAAAATAGTTAAATGGGGTGGCTGCTATTCGTACCTCAATACGTACGGTATAATCGTTCAACCAGCGGCCAAGATACAGAAGTGACAGCGGAACTGCAATAGCCGAGGCAATCAGGTTCCATTTCAGTGTCGAGAGATAGATCAGGATCATCATCTCCAGGGTTGAACCGCCCATCACCTTAAGGATACCTATTTCTTTGGTTCGCTGTTCTGCTACAAAACTCGCCAGTCCCAGGATGCCCAGGCAGGAAATGAAAATGGCCAGGATGGCAAAATAGGCCGACAGCTTGCCGATGCGTTCTTCGTTGGCAAATTTTTCCGCGAAGCGCTCGTCCACAAAACTGTACTCAAAAGGCACTTCCGGTACGTATTTCTTCCAGGTGGCTTCAATTTCAGCAATGGACGATGCCACCGGCTGACTGGGACTCAGGCGCATGAAGAGGTTATACATGTCATCATACGAGCTGGTATGATAAAGCGTGGGACGGACCGGGTAAAACGGCGACTCCTGCATCAGGTCGCCCACCACACCAATGATGGTATAGTTGCGATCATTCCATTTCAATGTCTTTCCGATAGGATCCTTAAAGCCAATGAACGTGGCAGCAGATTCGTTGACGACAAAAGCCAGGGAATCCGTAGCGAAGTCGCGCGAAAAATCCCTGCCTTTAATCACTTTCCATTGCACCGTCTTGCCGAAATCAAAAGACACGGTATTGTTCGGAAAATCCACAGCGAAGTTGGGATCCTTGCCTTCCCAGGTGATTCCGCCATTGGTGTTCCATACCTGCGTTAGCGGGCTGTTGGAAGCGGCCATTTCTGCAATGGCACCTGTCTTTACCAGGTCTGCGCGCATCGCGTCAAAATGCGTCCTGATCTCGTCCTGCATGGTCAGGTTTATCAGTCCGTTCCTGGCATACCCGATGGGCCGGTTCTTCGCGTGCTGCACCTGTTGATAGATGACGATCGTCCCTATTATCAACATGATGGAAACAGTAAACTGCACCACCACCAGGACTTTCCTTGGCAGGGAGGCCGCGCGACCGGCCCGATAGGTACCTTTGAGGACCTTAAGCGGCTGAAAGGACGATAGGTAGAGCGCAGGATAGCTTCCGGCGAGCAAACCCGTCAACAGGACAAAACCCAATCCGGCAGCCCAGAAGACGGGATTAGCCCAGGTAATCTGCAAGTTCCGTCCGGACACATCGTTAAACACCGGCAACAACAGGATCACGAGACCGATACTCGCCACGAAACCGATGAACGCCACCAGGTAGGACTCCATGAAAAACTGCCGCACCAGTTGTCCCCGCAGGGAGCCCACGGTCTTTCGAATGCCTACTTCCTTGGCGCGCTTTTCACTTCTTGCCGTAGAGAGATTCATAAAATTGATGCAGGCCAGCAACAGCACAAAAACGCCTATCAGGCCAAACATCCAGACATAGGTGATGGCACCACCGGTATTGACTCCGTCGCGAAATTCATTGTAGAGATTCCACTTGCCCATGGGGTGTAGGAAAACCTGCCATTTATAGCGTGCTTCCTCAGCCCCTGCGTTCTTCAGTTTGGTATCACGGATTTTCCGGGACACAGCATCCATATCCGCATTGTCAGCGATCTGCACAAAGGTCTGGCAGAAATTACTGCCCCAGGGGTTTTCCATATTCTTTGCCCAGGGATTCTGGATCATCCACAATTCCCAGGCCATGAGGATTTTCACCTCGGTGAAAGAAGAATTCGCGGGAATATCTTCAAATACCCCGGCTACCTTCAGGTCTGTCGTCCGGTTGAGTTTCAGGGTCTTCCCGATTGGATCTTCTTTCCCGAAGATCGCCTCTGCGGTGGACGCGGAGATCAGCATGGCATAGGGATCTTTCAAGCCGGCGCCGCTCCCTTTTATCATCCGGAGGGATAACATCTCCGGCGCACCCGGCTCCATGAACAAGCCGTTGCGGATAAATTGCTTGTCGCCGCGGTTGAGCAGGTGGCTGCCGACCCATGATGCCTGGATGACATGTTTGAAATCACTGCCGTACTTCGCTCTCAATTCCGGGCCCAATACGGCCGGAACGGAAACCTGGGACTCCATCTTGCCGTTAAAACTCGCGTGCTGCATGACCTGTGCGATGCGCGCATGGTTGGTATGGTAGCGGTCAAAACTGAGCTCATGGTAAATCCATAGCCCGATCAGCATGGCCACCGCCATACCGATAGCCAACCCGCCAATATTGATCAGGCTGTAGCCTTTACTCTTGACCAGGTTGCGCCAGGCAACTTTCAGGTAATTACGGAACATACACGTTCATTTTTTACGACACACAAAATGGCTGGTACACTAAGACGTTCACTTCTTCAAAGGGTTACAGGTGTATAGACGATCTATCTTTAG
>JALOMP010000096.1 GCA_025455365.1 Chitinophagaceae bacterium
CAAAGACCACGAACCACGAACCATGAACCATGAACCATGAACCATGAACCACCAACCATGAACCACGAACCACGAACAGTCAACTTTAACCCTGATCTGCCTTATCTTTGCCCCTCCAAAAAAATAATCGCACATGCAAAAAGCCTTACTGGGACTTTTTTTAACTACCCTGCTGTTTTCCGTATCCTGCTCGAAGGATGAAAAATGCCCCTATACAGACGATCCTGTAACCGTTCCGGCGGCAGAGATCACCGCCCTCGAAGACTACCTGGCATCCAAAGGGATCACCAATGCTACCAAGGATGCCCGTGGATTTTACTATCGCATTACCACCCCTGGATCCGGCACAACCCCGGGCGTTTGCAATAGTATTGCCGTCAACTATGTAGGAAAGCTGACGAATGATGCGATTTTTGACCAGACAACCACCTCCCCGGTCAGTTTTGTACTGGGAGAAGTGATCAAAGGCTGGGTCAAAGGCATTCCCCTGATTAAACCGGGTGGGAAAATCACCCTGTACCTCCCGCCATCCTTGGCATATGGAAGTGCTACCGTGGGCCCCATACCACCGAACTCCATCCTGATTTTCGACGTGGAACTGCTGGGTGTCCAGTAATTCATGGCATCGTTTCATAGAATCTTAAGCCCGTGGGAATAAATGCCCCGGGCTTTTATATTTTTACAAAAACCAACGCCTTGCCACACGAAGCCATTTCCGTTTTCGATATGTTCAAGATCGGTATTGGTCCATCCAGTTCCCACACCCTGGGTCCCTGGAAGGCGGCCTCATCTTTTTGCAAATCGCTTGAAACCAGGGGCCTTTTGTTCCGGGTAAGATCTCTCAGGGTCTTACTGTACGGGTCTCTGGCAAAGACCGGGAAAGGGCATGGTACGGACATCGCCGTACAACTGGGTCTTTGTGGGGAAGATCCGGTTACCTTCGATACGGCCCAGATCAGTCACCGGATGCAGGATATCGCGTCCATGCAGCGGTTGCTGCTGTCCGGGAAACATGAAGTGCCCTTTGATCCCCGGGAGGACCTGGAGTTCCTGATTACGGAGTCGCTGCCATTCCATCCGAACGCATTGAGTTTCCTGGCCATCATGGATGATGGTGAAAACCTGTCTGAAACGTACTATTCTGTAGGCGGCGGTTTTATCGTCCAGGAAGGGCAGGGGGCGGAGATGTCCGCCCAAGTCCAGTTACCCTTCCCGGTAGACAAAGCGTCTGATCTCATGCACTGGTGCATGAAAACCGGCATGGGCGTCAGCGAAGTGGTCATGGAAAATGAATCGGCCTGGCGGCCTGAGCAGGATACCAGGGATGGCATATGGCGGATTTGGGAAGTCATGCGCGATTGTATTTACCGGGGATGCCATACCGGCGGCATCCTGCCAGGCGGCCTGCAGGTGAAGCGAAGGGCGTCTGAATTGAACAGCCGGCTGACCAGCGATCGCACCTATTCGGATTACGACTCCTGGATCGGCGCTATCCGGCAGGGAGGCGGGGATTTCCGTTATATCGTTGACTGGGTCAGCTGTTTTGCCCTGGCCGTTAACGAGGAAAATGCCTCTTTTGGCAGGGTTGTAACGGCGCCGACCAATGGTGCCGCTGGTGTAATCCCGGCCGTTCTGCAATACTATATTTGCTTTTGTGATGGCTATCATCGGGAAAGGATCATTCAATTCCTCCTGACTGCCGCCGAAATCGGCAGTATTTTCAAGAAGGGCGCCACGATCTCCGCCGCCATGGGCGGATGCCAGGCCGAGATCGGGGTTTCCTCGGCGATGGCTGCCGCCGCGCTCACGGAATGCCTGGGTGGCACCCAGCGTCAATGCGTCATGGCGGCCGAAATAGCCATGGAGCATCACCTGGGCCTTACCTGCGACCCGATCGGCGGACTTGTCCAGGTGCCCTGTATCGAAAGAAATACCATGGGGGCGATCAAGGCGATCACCGCTTCCCAGCTGGCCTTGCAGAGTGCCCCGGATTTTGCAAAAGTTTCCCTGGATGCCGTCATCAAAACGATGTGGGAAACGGCATTGGATATGAGCCACAAATACAAAGAGACCGCGGATGGCGGGCTGGCCGTTCATATTCCCCTCAGCCTGAGCGAGTGTTGATCCGGCATTTTAATATATTTGGTTAAAATCGATGGAAAACCCAAACAATTTCATTCCCTGCTTGTAATATGTCGAAACCTGGAATTTCGGTTCCAGGTTTTTGTTAAACAGTCGGGAACTAACTTTCTTTGAATCTAAAGGACGATACATGGCTGGTGCAATTTCAGCCCTGCCGGCAAAAAGCCCGGTAGGCAGGATATTACAGGTTTTGAAGCTCGACAAACGCGAAATTTGGTCGGTCTATTTCTATTCCATACTCAATGGCCTGATACAGCTTTCCCTGCCATTGGGGATACAGAGCATCATCAGTTTCGTCCTGGGTGGTTCCATCTCCACTTCCCTGGTCATCCTCATCATCCTCGTTGTGACCGGGGTTCTTATTGCCGGTTTGCTCCAGGTGAACCAGATGAAAATCATCGAAAAAGTACAGCAGAAAATGTTTGTACGGTATGCTTTTGAATATGCTCACCGTATTCCAAGGCTCGACCTGAAAAGCGTTGACCAGTATTACCTTCCCGAGCTTGTCAACCGCTTTTTCGACACGGTTTCCCTCCAGAAAGGCATTTCAAAATTGCTGCTGGACATACCCACCGCAACGATCCAGATTGTTTTCGGGTTGATCCTCCTGTCGTTTTACCATCCCGTGTTCATCATCTTCAGCCTGCTGCTGATCGCCATTGTCTGGGCAATCCTGTACTATTCAGGCTCACGGGGACTGGCTACATCCCTGGAAGAAAGCCGGTTTAAATACGGCGTGGCCGGTTGGTTGGAAGAACTCGCCCGGGTGGTTCGTTCCTTTAAATTTTCCAAGCTCACTTCCCTGAACCTCAGGCGTACGGACAGCCTGGTTTCGAATTACCTCGGCGCCCGCACCAGCCATTTCAAGATCCTGCTGGTGCAATACTGGACCCTGGTGGGATTCAAAGTGCTCATTACGGCGGCCATGCTGATTGTGGGAAGCGTCCTGCTGATCAACCAGCAACTGAACCTTGGCCAGTTCATTGCCGCTGAAATCGTCATCCTGCTGGTGCTGAACTCCGTTGAAAAGCTGATCATAAACCTGGACAAGGTATATGACGTACTCACGTCCGTGGAAAAGCTCAGCAAGGTTACCGATAAACCCATGGACCCGGATGGTGATGTGGATATGCCAAGAACCAATAAAGGCATGAAGATCGAGGCGCATAACCTTGGGTTCAGCTATGATGAAAAGAAAGTCATTTCCGAGGTCAGCTTTGAGGTGCTGCCGGGACGGAAAATCGCCGTGATGGGCGCTGATGGCTCCGGCAAATCCACCCTGCTCCGGGTTTTGAGCGGCGTGTTCAACGCTTACCAGGGTGGCCTGCTCGCGGACGATATTCCCCTGCGCAACTACCTGGGCGATTCCTTCCGTCAGCAAACCGGCATCTTGCTGCAGCAGCAGGATATTTTCCAGGGCACACTCCTGGAGAACATCACCATGGGCGATGAACAGATCCGGCCGGATGATGTCATGAACCTCGCTTCCCGCATCGGCTTGAGCGATTTCCTGCAAACGCAGGAGCAGGGTTTTGCCACCATGCTCGACCCTGTTGGAAAGCGACTATCCCGTTCCGTTATTCAAAAGATTCTCCTGCTTCGCGCGCTGATCAACCATCCCCGCCTGTTGTTGCTGGAAGAACCCTGGCGTGGACTGGAGACGGAGAACCGCTTGAAAATACAGGAGTACCTGATCGATGGCTGCCCGGGTGCAACCGTATTCGTGGAGTCGAATGATGAAACCTTTGCCCGCAGGGCGGATGAAGTGATGTTTTTTGAAAACGGTACCTTAAAATATTTCGGCCCCTGGGAAGGCTACAAATCTTCGGACCTCAATTACTAATCAACGGAAGAAATCGAAGGAAACCCACTATGGCAACTGACTTTCTGAACCAGGAGATTGAAGCGCAATGCAAGGCGCACAAGCTCTCCTCTTATGACCGGATCTACCTGATCACCCGGAAGAGCAACGTTAGACGCTGGGTGCTGGGAACCTTCATCGGTATCATGGTTTTCCTTTTCCTGCCCTGGACCCAGAATATCCGGGCAAGGGGCACCGTAACCACCCTGCGGCAGGAACAACGTCCCCAGGAAATCCCCACCATTATCCCTGGAAAAGTAGCCCGTTGGTATGTGAAGGAAGGTGATTTTGTGAGCGCCGGGGATACCATTATTCAGATCACCGAGGTGAAAGATGACTACCTGGATCCGCAGTTGCTCCTGCGCACGAAGGAGCAGATCGACGCCAAGGCACAGGCCGTTGAAAGTTATCGTGGTAAAACCGGCACGGCAGGTCAGCAGATTGAAGCGCTTAAACTGGCCCTGGACCTGAAGGTTCGGGACATGGACAACAAAATCAGCCAGCAACGCCTGAAAATCAGCAGCGACAGTATGGAGTTAATGGCGGCCATCAACGATCTCAACATCAAGACCGAGCAGTTCAGGCGCCAGCGGGTCATGTATGATTCCGGGCTGGCTTCGCTGGTGCAGCTGGAACAACGCAACCAGGCCTACCAGGAATCTTCCGCCAAGAAAACCAGTGCCGAAATCAAATTTAACAACAGCAGGCAGGAATACGCACGCCTGCAGATTGAGCGGAACGGGGAAATCCAGCAGTACCTGGAGAAAATCTCCAAAGCGGAAGGCGACCGGTTCACGGCCATTTCCCAGGCTCAGACAGGGGAGGGCGAGATCGCCAAACTCCGCAACCAATATATGAACTACACCGTCAGGGCCGGACTCTATACGATTACGGCCCCGCAAAGCGGGCAGGTAGTAAAGGCAAAAAAAGCGGGTATCGGGGAAATCCTCAAAGACGGCGATATCATCGTGGAGATTGTGCCTCAGCAAATTGACTATGCCATTGAAATGTTCGTACGCCCGGTTGACCTTCCCCTGCTGGCCAGGGGCCAGAAAGTGCGACTGCTTTTCGACGGTTTTCCCGCGATCGTTTTCAGTGGTTGGCCAACCGCTTCCTACGGAACCTTCGGTGGCGAGGTGGCCGCGGTGGAAAGTTCGGTTAGTGATAACGGTAAGTTCAGGGTACTGGTCAGGGAAGACTCCACAGACAAGCCCTGGCCGAGACAATTGATGATGGGCACCGGTGCACAAGGCATCGCCCTGCTGAAAGACGTCCCCATCTGGTATGAACTCTGGCGTAACATAAACGGATTCCCCCCGGACTACTACCAACCGGCGCAAAACGGGCAGGCCGGACAGGAGGGAAAAAAGTAAACGAATGAAACGACGGAACCGTTCATACCACCACATGCTGGTCTTCGCCCTGGCATGCATGCTGGCAGCCGTTGACCTGCAGGCAGGCCCTGCGGGAGACAGCCTCCGCGTACTATCGCAGGAAGCCTTCCTTGAAATCGTGCGTACGTACCATCCCGTAGCCCGCCAGGGTAACCTGCTCGTGGACCGTGCAAAGGCTGAACTGACAGCCGCGAGGGCCGGCTTTGATCCGCTCCTGTATTCCAGTGCCGAACGAAAGACCTTCGACGGAAAGAATTATTACGACTGGATTCATACCGAATTGAAGATTCCCACCTGGTACGGCATTGAATTGAAGGCCGGGTTTGAGGAAAACCTGGGAGACCTGCTGAATTCTGAGGTCACACCTGGACAATCGAGCTACCTGGGCGTCAGCGTTCCCATTGCCAAAAACCTTGTAATGGACAAGCGAAGGGCGGTCCTTCAACAGGCGAGGGTGTTCCGGGAACAAAGCAAAGCCGAACGATTGCTGTTGATCAACGACCTTCTTTTTGACGCATCCTATGCGTATTGGTCCTGGG
Source organism: Chitinophagaceae bacterium (assembly GCA_025455365.1). Lineage (GTDB taxonomy): Bacteria > Bacteroidota > Bacteroidia > Chitinophagales > Chitinophagaceae > Pollutibacter. The sequence goes on from JALOMP010000096.1 coordinate 5,937, forward strand.
TGCGTGAATACATGGTGTACCGCGTGCTGTCCGAGGCCGTAACCGTTAATGAAACCCGGCTTCGCCTGGTGACGATCGGGTACCAGCAGGGCGATCGCCCCGCCATTGATACCACCGAAGCGCTGGCCCAACTGCAGTCCTTTGAACTGGCCCGTAACGATGCCTGGCTGCGTTTTCGAAATGCCGGGCTTGACCTTTCCAATTTTCTTTGGCGGGCCAATGACACTCCATTTTATATGCCGCCGACCGTGATCCCGGATACGGCATGGACGGCAAAAAACCTGTCTGAACTGCCAGTGCCGGTACTGGACCAGTTGGTGCAGGTGGCCATGGAAACGCATCCGAAACTGCAGAGCTACGATTTCAAACTCCAGTTACTGGATATTGACCGGAGGCTGAAATTTCAGGACATGCTGCCGTTATTGAATGTGAAATACAATATCCTGAACAGCGGCTACAATGTATTTAAGGATGCCAGTTGGGGATACTATGAAAACAACTACAAGTTTGGGTTTGATTTCGGCCTGCCCTTGCGGTTGTCACAGGGCCGCGGACAGTATCGCGCAGCCAGGATAAAGATCGAGGAAACCACCCTTGATCTCGCACAAACCAGGCTTGGCATTGAGAACAAGGTGAAAAATTACTTTAACGAAGTGGTGGTCTTGCAGAAACAGGTACGCATCGCTGAAGACAACTACGAGAACTACTTCAAGCTGTTCCGGGGCGAGGAAACCCGCTTCCGGATCGGGGAAAGTTCGCTGTTCCTGCTCAACCAGCGCGAGAACAAGTTGCTGGAATCCCGCCAGAAATTAGTCGAATTGAAGACAAAACTGTTTATCTCCTATACCGGGTTGCAGTGGGCAACGGGACAAATGAGGTGAAGTACGATTTTTAATTTTAGAAGTAAGAAGTTAAGAAGTCAATTTTTACATCTGGATGCTAAACGCCTGCCGCTAGTTTAGGTTGGCCTGGTCTTCGAGCGGCACCAGGGAATAATCCCGGATTTCATTGTATAGCGTATCCCGTTCCACGGGCTGTCGGCCGGCCTGTTTAATCAGGTCCACCAATTGCCGGGTAGTCATGGAAGGATTCTGTTCCTCGCTGCCGGCCATCGAGTATATCTTCGTGGAATCATCGATCGTTCCGTCCATGTCATTGACGCCGAAAGACAGGGTTAACTGCGCCTGTTGGCGGCCGAGCATGGGCCAGTATGCCTTGATATGCGGGAAGTTATCCATATAGATACGGGCCATGGCATACATTTTCAGGTCTTCCAGCAGGGTGGTTTCCGGTACATGGCTCATCTCATTGTCGTGGTTGCGAAACTTCAGCGGGATAAACGTGTTGAAACCGCCTGTTCTGTCCTGCATGCTGCGAAGCCGTTCCATATGGTCTATCCGGTGCGCATAGGATTCAATGTGCCCATAGAGCATGGTGGCATTGCTATGCATGCCCAGTGCATGCGCGGTTGCATGGATATCCAGCCAGCCTTCGGCATCTACCTTGTCCGCGCAGATTTGTTCCCGGATGGCCGAATCGAAAATTTCAGCGCCGCCGCCCGGAAGCGAATCCAGGCCGGCTTCGTGCAGGTATTGCATTCCTTCCGTACGGGTCATCTTTGCCTTGCGGAACATGTAGTCCAGTTCCACGGCCGTAAAGCCCTTGATATGCAGGCCGGGCCGGTGCGCTTTGATCTTGCGCAAGAGCTCCGCGAAATAATGGATATCCATCTTTGGATGGACACCGCCAACGATGTGTACCTCCGTGATGGGTTTGTTGTCGTATTCCTTCACTTTGTCAAGCATGTCGTCCATGCTCAGTTCCCAGCCTTCTTCCCGGTTGGCGTAGAGGCGTGAATAGGAGCAGAATTTGCAGGAGAACACACACACATTGGTGGGTTCGATATGAAAGTTCCGGTTGAAATAAGTCTTATGGCCGTGTTTCGACTCACGAATGAAATTGGCGAGGGCTCCCAGCATGGAAAGGGGGGCCGTTTCAAACATCATCAACCCTTCTTCGGGACTGATCCTTTGCCCTTTCAGCACTTTTGCGGCCACTTCCTTCAGGCCCGCACCAAGCGGGCTGCCTTCGAGTATAACTTCCATTGCCTTTGCATCCATGGGGGATAGGTTTGGGTACAAAATTAGTGTTTATTGCAGAAGGCAGCCTGCTTTGTGTAAGGCGATGATCTGAAAAATAACTTTTCATATTCGACAAGCCACAACGGTCAACCGTCAACCGTCAACTGTCTTACTGTTTCACCACCCTTTGAATTTCCACCCGGTCTTCAAACTGGATGCGCACCGTGTAGATGCCTGCAGCCTGTCGAGACAGGTCAACGGATATACCTGAGCTTGCCGATCCGCTTGCGTATTGTTTCGTATATACTTTCTGGCCAAGATTATTGTAAATGTCTATATTTCTCAGGTCGCTTGCGTTGGGGTAGAATTGCAGAAGGAACTGGTTCCGGAATGGATTGGGGCTGACCAGGAAGCCATTCTCCTTAAGCCTCGCAGGCAGGTTCTTCGTGACGAATTCCACGTCATCAATGAAAATATTGTTATCGCCCTGGCTGGTGTTCCGGAAACTCACGAGGAAACGGTTGCTGGTGCCGAGGAGTTGCGTGAGGTTGATTTCCTCTTTTCGCCACTGGCCGGCATTGGCAGGTGTGAACGACTGTGGGTTGGGATCATTGGGTTTGCCCAGCGTCTGGAGTTCAGATCCCCATTTTTTGTACACGGTGGTATAGCTGTTTCCGCAGTCCGTGGACACCAGGATTTCCAGGGTATCCAGGGGCACGTCCGTACTGCCGGGGAAGACCCTGGTGGACGCGGCAAGCTGGAAGTAGATGTACACGGAGTCAACATTTTCGTACCGCATCAATGGCGAGATCAGTTCATCCCGCTGTCCGCCGGCCTGGTAATCGAAATTGTTCATGAACATCGAACCCACGCCATTGCGCGCGGCCGTGCGGGTATTTTCCCAGCCTTTGGCCCGGTCGGAATTAACAAGGTTCCAGTCGGCCGGAGGGAAACTTCCCTGCTCAAAACCTTCCCTGACGGGCAGGGGCAGTTCCCTTTTTACGCCGAATGCAAGGAAACCGCTGTCGTTGGCTGCAAGTTCATCTGCCTGCCCGTTGGGTTCGGATACTACAACCGTTAGCAAACGGTTACCGGTACCCGAAGATGTGGACGGCATGGTTACCACGGATCCTTCGAGCCGGGCC
>JALOMP010000376.1 GCA_025455365.1 Chitinophagaceae bacterium
AATCAACAGGGTTAACAGTCCCACCCAAATGGGACCCGTTTCCTCCATGGCCTGGTCTATGGACTTTCCCTGCAAGGTGAGTATATAAATTTGCGTAACCACCAGCGCATTGTTAAAAAAATGTCCGGCGATGGACAGCCAGAGACTGCCGCTGTAGTGGAACAGGAGTCCCAACACCACGCCGAGGGCCAGCCGGGGAATGAATCCGTAATAAGAAAAGTGTATGGCACTGAACACCAGCGACGTCAACCCGATGGCCAGCCAGGGGTTGCGGGTCCATTTCTGCAGGATATTCTGCATGCCGCCGCGGAAAAATGCCTCCTCGAATATGGCCGGACCCAGGGCCATGACCAACAGGGAGATGATATAGTCCCCAAAACCGTTGATCCGGGAAAGTACTTTCACCTGCTTTTCATAGGTGTCTTCCAGTTCCTTGAAAACCGATTCCAGGGAAGCGGGGATAGGAATCAGTTCATTGATTTCGGACAATGCACCCACCACCGGGAGGGCTGCAACCATAATGGCAATGGCCAGTCCCAGTACTTTCCAGTTAAAATATGGATTGAAGCCCATGAATCGCAACGGCTTTTTGTGGAGGATCATCGAAGCGAAATAGGCGGGCAGGAAAAAAATAAAGAAAGTGCTGACCAGCTGCAAAACCCTGACAGCCTGTACGTTGTCCGGGTTCAGCATTTCCTTTTCCATGGTCATAAAACCCTTGCCCGTCATGGCCACCCAAACCCCGGCGCCTGCGAGGGACCCAATGATCAGTCCGGCACCCAGCAATCCGAACAGGATAAAAAAACCGGCCGCGTAAGAGACGCCGGGTCTTGATTGAATATCATAACTCATGCACTCCGTTTGGGCACTAAAATAAGGCCTGTGGCCTCAGCCGCCAAGTTTGTATTTTTGCGGTCCTGTATGGTTACCATCGGACATATCCAGCTACCGGATTTCCCCCTGCTCCTCGCCCCGATGGAGGATGTGAGCGATCCTCCTTTCCGCGCCGTTTGCAAGGAAAACGGGGCCGACCTGATGTACACCGAATTCATCAGCAGCGAAGGACTGATCCGGGACGCCATCAAAAGCAGGCAGAAACTGGATATTTATGAAGATGAGCGGCCCGTGGGCATCCAGATATTCGGCGGCGATGAGGAGGCCATGGCCCTTAGTGCCAGGATCGTGGATACCGTAAACCCGGACCTGCTGGACATAAATTTTGGCTGCCCGGTAAAGAAAGTGGTGAGCAAAGGAGCCGGTGCCGCGGTCCTCAAAGACATTCCGCTAATGGAAAAACTGACGGCAGCGGTGGTTAAATCCACAAACCTGCCGGTGACCGTAAAAACCCGTCTCGGCTGGGACGAAGGCAGCATCAATATCCCCGAAGTGGCGGAACGCCTGCAGGACGTGGGTATCCAGGCCCTTTCGATCCACGGCAGAACGCGCAGCCAGCTGTACAAGGGAGAAGCGGACTGGACATGGATCGCCCGGGTAAAGGAGAACCCACGTATACGCATACCTGTTTTTGGAAACGGAGATATCGACAGTCCTGAAAAAGCCCTGGCGTACAAAAACCGGTTCGGCGTTGACGGGATCATGATCGGCCGGGCCGCCATTGGGTATCCATGGGTCTTCCGTGAAATAAAACATTACCTCGCCACCGGCGAACACCTCGCCCCGGCCACGGTAGAGGAAAGGGCCGATGTGATCCGTCGTCACCTCCGGCGCAGCATCGAATGGAAGGGATTGGTGCCGGGCATTCATGAAATGCGCCGGCATTATGGCAACTACCTCAAAGGACTGCCCAATATCAAAGGCTTTCGTCAGCAATTGGTCACCGTTAAGACTTTCGAAGAAGTGGATGCGATTCTTGGGGAGATTGTAAAAACCTATACCGGTTATGCGTTTGAACGCCGCACGGAAGCACTCATCGAAACCAGTTATACCTGCAGCTGACGATTCCCTTAACTGATAATCCTACTTAGGACACCCTGCTACAGGATGTTGAGCTGGGTCCTGATCACGGCCTTGGTAGCCACCCAGGCCTTGGCATAATTGGGAATACGAATCCTTTCTTCCAGGATCCGCTGTGGTTGCACACGTTTTATCTTACGAAACAGGCTTAGATAATATTTATAGGCGAGGTATACACCGAACCGGGCTTTCAGTGGCAACTGGATAATGCCCAGGTAAGCATGACGGAAGTCATTGGCGATATCTTCTTCAATCCGGGCCTTCATTTCCGGTGTAAAACGGTTGAAGTCGACGCCAGGGAAGTAGACCCTGTTCAACTGCAGGTAATCTGCGCTTACATCCCTCAGGAAATTGACTTTCTGGAAAGCCGCACCCAGGGATCGGGCATAAGGTTTGAGTTTCTCATACATGTCCACATTCCCGTCCAGGAATACATACAGGCACATCAGGCCAACCCCCAGTCGCGTGCGCTCGCCATCCTCCAGCCGGACGTGCGGAAACTGCTGGCAGATACCCGGCTTCTCCAACGGACCGTACTCGCGGTGGAGAACGCATCGCAGGTCTTCGTCCAGGAAGAGGCACTGCCCGCTCTCGGAGTTGAGGAAGACAGCGTTGTCCTCGGGCGAGAGACGCACGAAGGGTTTGCGGTCACCGAGCCAGGGGTG